>DAICZK010000082.1 GCA_027311185.1 Sulfuriferula sp. | reverse complement strand
CCGTATTCTCGCCGGGTCGGCTTCCGCATCACCCTTTTCGAGGCCTGCTCAGTGTTCACTCCTATTACGGCCTGCATGTTCGCCAAGCCCCTTTCAGAGCCCTCTTCACCGAAGGCTTCGACCACTTCGTTACCTCCATGATCGCTTCGGTTGCTACCGGTCGGAACGGATGTTACCGGGTGGGTTTCGCACCCACTGAAAAACAGCGCCTTGGCACGGCGCACGAAAAGATCGGGTTAAGTAAGTATGACTTGTTCGCGTATATCCATGCCGGAACCTGATCCAGCAGCAAGGTGGCTTATTTGGTAGCAGCGGCCGCCAGAGTTTCGCTCACCAGATCGCCTGAATAGTCAATGACATTGCGTTGTTTGCGCATCTGGTCAAGCAACACCATGGAGGAAGCATCAAGTTCGATGGTGCGTGGCAGTGTTTGTATCATGGTTTGATGATGCCCGGGTTTGCTGGTGAGTGTACGAAATCCGTTGGCCTGCAAGGCGGCATTAGCGGCTTGCATGATCGCCTTATAGGTCATGTCGAAACGACCCTCGCTACTCATGTTGGGTAACTGCGCATCTCCGAGACTGCATCGCGCCGCTTCCAGCAAGCGTTTGATGCTTGCTGCATCGGGCTCCACGCGCTCCAGGGAGAGTCCCAACAGATTATCCAGTATCACGTCAGTTTCCCCCTGTCAGCCAGGGTTTGCTCATTTCCGATAAGGAACAATTTTGGTTTGCTCAGGATATCGCGCACGAATGCGCTGTTGCCTTGTACCAGCTTTTGCCATTCATCAGGGGAGAACAGCTTGGGGTTGATTTCCCGTCCCAAGGATTCCTGTAATGGATACAAGTAGCGTACCATATCGCTAAAATCGACATTGCCAATCACCATCAGATCAATATCGCTCGCGCTATTTTCCTTACCGCTTGCCATGGAGCCAAACACGAACGCCATGTCAATACTATCCACCAGTGGCATCAAGCCCTCGGAAATCACATCCGCCGACCCGCTGGTCTTGCGCAGAATGTTGGCAAGATCTTCAAAAATAGGGCACGCGCGGTTTGCCGCATAGTATGCCTGGTTGCCAACCTTTTCAACTGTAAGCACGTCAGCATCAACGAGTTTGCCAAGGTCCATTTTCAGGGTTCCGGGTACCGTTCCGGTCCGTCTGGCAATTTCACGCAAATAATAATGTTGCGCCGGATGTAATAGCAGCAACCCCAGCACGCGACGGCGATATTCGGGGAACAGAATAGAAGCAAGAGTCATTCTCGGCTTTCATGTTGCTTAACAGGCAACATTTGTAGCCCGCAAGGCAACAGGTGTCAAGTCAAATGACATTCCTGAAACCTGTTTTTCACAAAACAGATCGAAATCGCGATGTCCGGAAACTCAAGACTCCGCCCTAGGAGCCATTATATAATGTCCACAGGGCGACAACCGTCGTTCGTTTTACGCAAACGATAAAGGAAGCCCCGTGAGGTTGATCGGCAATATCATCTGGTTTGTATTGGGCGGCTTCATCATGGGGCTGGCCTGGTGGTTCGCCGCGCTGCTCGCCGCCGTCACGATTATTGGAATTCCCTGGGCGATTGCCGCCTTTCGTATCGGCAGTTTCAGCTTCTGGCCGTTCGGCCGCGAGATCGTCGAACGCCGATCCGGCCCGGTCGGTGCCGCCGGAGCTGCGCTGGGCAATCTGATCTGGGCGCTGCTGGCGGGCTGGTGGCTGGCGCTAGGTCACTTGGTCTCGGCAATGCTCTGCGCCGTCACCATCATCGGCATTCCTTTTGCGTTCCAGCACCTCAAGCTCGCGGTTCTGTCGTTTTTCCCGTTCGGCAAGGAAATCGTGACGCGACGCTGAACATCGCCCGCTGCGGCCAATTTCCTCAGCCGCTTTGCCGCCGCCGATACTCGCCCGGCGTCACGCCCACCACGCGCTTGAAGGCACGGTTGAACGCCCCGTCGGTTTCATAACCCACCCGTTCGGCGATTCTGGCCAGCGCCAGATCGCTATTGCCCAGCAGGCACCTCGCGCGATACATGCGCCAGCGGGTCAGGTGTTGCAACGGAGGCACGCCAACAACAGCCCGGAAATACTGGGCGAAAGCCGAGCGCGACATGCCCGCCGCCGCAGCCAGGCCATCCACCGTCCAGGCCAGATCCAGACGACCGTGCATGGCACGAATCGCGGCGCCGAGGCGACGGTCGGACAATGCGGCTAGCCAGCCAGTCGCGCCGTTGAGACAAGCGCCGAAATAAGCACGCACGGCCTGCATGAACAGCACATCGGCCAGGCGGTTGACCACTAACCGCGCGCCCAGACCTTGTTCGGACGCCTCCATTTTGATCAGTTGCAGCGTGGCATGCAGCAGGTGCGCGCGCGTACTGTCCATGCTGATATGAACGACGGGCGGCAGCACTGACGTCAGCGGCTCGCCGCCGGTGGCGTCGAAAGCGAAGCGCCCGACAACGATTTCAGTCAATGCGCCGGCGCCGCCGAAAGCCACCCTGTCGTCAGTGTTCGCGCCGAAAATTTCCGTGCAGGAAAGTGCCTCGCTGCGCAAATCGTCGCGCAAGGCAAAACCGACATCGGCGCGTACGATAAAACAGCCGCTCTCGCGTAGCGCCAGCGGCTGCGCCAGCCCTTCCGCCGTCAGCCAGCCGCTACCGTGCACGACCAGACCGAAACGGATGTGCGGGCCCCGCGCAAACTCGATACCCCACGGCGCCCTGGCTTCGAGCCTGGCGTATAGCGCGCTCTCGACACGCATGGCGGAAAAAATCTCTTCTATCGGGTCCATGAAAATTCGGACGGCGGGTTAACAAAACAGGATTTTAAGACATTTATCGTACACGTCGCCAGCGGTATCTTACTCGTTCCATCGCCACGCAATGTAACCAGGAACTCGACGCGTGTTTGTGCGCGGAAGCTCCGCGCTTGCTACCGAAGCCATCCATCAAGAAAGGAAATCGAATGAAAAGCGAATCGGCCGATCTGTCCGGCAAAACCTGCCTCGTTACCGGGGCTTCTTCCGGCATCGGCGCCGCCACCGCTCTGGCGCTGGGGCGAGCGGGCGCCAATGTGGTGCTCGCCGCACGCAGAGAGGATGCCTGCGCCGCAGTGGCCCAAGCCATCGTCGCCGCCGGGGGTCGCGCACTGGTCGTTAAAACCGACGTCGGCATCGAGGCCGAAGTACGCCATGCGGTAGGTGCCGCCGTGGCCCATTTCGGCCGCCTGGACGCCGCTTTCAACAACGCCGGCATGCTCGGCGTCGCCGCCCCGCTGCATGAAATAACGACCGCCGATTTCGACGCTGTGCTGCGCACCAACGTGATGAGCGTTTTCTGGTCGATGAAATACGAGATTGAGGCCATGCTCAACACCGGCGGCGGAGCAATCGTCAACAATGCCTCCATCGCTGCGCAGCTTGGTTTCGCTGGCCTGGCCCCGTACAACGCGAGCAAACACGCCGTCATGGGGCTCACCCGTACCGCGGCGCTGGAATATTTCAAACAGGGCATCCGCATCAACGCAGTATGCCCTGGCCCCATTGCGACGCCGATGGCGGAAACGGGCTTCGGCGGCGCCGAAAACCTGCACGCCGCGATGGCCGGATCGCCAGGCGGCCGTGCCGGACAACCAGAAGAAATCGCCCAGGCCGTACTGTTTCTGCTATCCGGGGCGGCCAGCTACATCAGCGGCCTGGGGCTGACTGTGGACGGTGGCTATACCGTGCAATAGCCCCTGTGCAAAACCGCAGCCCAGCCAGCCTCGTCAGCGGCGCACACGGATGATTTTCAGCCACCTAACCGGATACCACCATCGCAGATCAGGGTGTGCCCCGTCATGAAACTGTCGCGGATCAAGAAAACGATTGCCTGCGCCACATCCTCGGGCTGACCGACGCGGCCGACCGGAGTTTTGGCGGCATAGTCGGCAAAAACGGATGATTTTTGATCTTGCGCGAGGAAATCCCACCATGGCGTATCGATCACGCCGGGCGAGACGCCGTTCACGCGCAACGGTTTGAGTTCTGCGGCGAGGATGGGTACCAGCGCACCGACGGCGGCATTGGCCGCGCCTATGCCTGCAGTTCCGGGCATGGCCGCGTGCGCAGTTACCGCTGAAATAAAAGTGATGCTGCCGCCCTGCCGCAACAATGGCAGCGCTGCCTGGGCGCTGGCGAAATGTGCAAATACCTTTTCCTCGAAGCCCGACCGCACCAGATCGAGGCTGACCGTGGAAAATTCGCCCGCGCCCTTGGTGCTGCCTAGCGCAAGGACGAGGTGATCGAACGGACCGATGTCGGCGAATGCGGCGCGCATGCCGGCGGCGTCGGTTGCGTCCAGCGCAATTGCGCGAAGGTCGCCATGCAGCGAGTTTTTCGCTTTATCCAGCCGCTGCATGCTGCGGCCGGTGATCGTGACCTTAAAGCCTAGACCGAGAAGCTGGCGCGCGGTGGCGAAACCGATACCGGACGACCCGCCGACAATAACAAGGTGTTCTATTGGCATAATCTGTGTTTCCTTTACTGAGGATTGAGAAAAATAAGTACAACCGAACCACTCAGGGATGCCGGCCAGGCCAAAACCCCTGATTCGGTAGCGACACCTTACCGTCCTTCCCCAGCGCTAAACAGTTCTGATAATATACGGGTATCTATCCTGCTATGATGGCATCCATGGGCGCTAGTACCGTCATTCTCGAAGCCAGGCGGCGCGAATTCGGCGCCTTTTTACGCTCCCGGCGCGAAAAACTCATCCCGACCGAGGTTGGCTTGCCCGCCGGATTCCGGCGCAGAACGCCCGGGCTGCGGCGCGAAGAAGTGGCGCTGCTGGCCGGGGTCGGCATCACCTGGTATACCTGGCTCGAACAGGGGCGCGATGTGCGCGCGTCACCGGAAGCCTTGTCGGCGCTGGCTGACGCGTTGCGCCTCGACCCGGCCGAACGGCGACACCTCTTTATCCTGTACGACCGCCCGCCGCCGGAGCTACAACCCGCCGGCCCCGAATGCGTCGCAGAGCCGTTGCGGCGCATGCTGGCGAGTCTTACCGGCCAACCGGCCTACGTGCTCGGACGGCGTTGGGATGTGCTGGCCTGGAACCGCGCCGCCGCAGTCGTGTTTGGCGATTACGGAGAACTGGCGGGCGACGAGCGCAACATCATGCACCTGGTTTTTGCCGACTCTCGCCACCGCCGTCTTTTAATCGATTGGGACGAACTGGCGCCGGTATCGCTCGCCATGTTTCGTGCCGATAGCGCGCGTTATACGGGCGACCCGGATTTCGAGCGGCTGATCAATACATTGAGGGACGCGAGCGCCGAGTTCGAGGAGTGGTGGCCAAGGAATGAGGTAATGCGCCGCCTCTCGAACCGGAAACGCATCCACCACCCGATCGAGGGCCGGATGACCTTTGAATACGCGAGCTTTGCCGTGACAAATCATGAGCCCATGAAACTGATCGTCTACACGCCGCTCGCGGAAGAGGGTACCGCTGCCAAACTCGAGGCGTTGTTGCGCGCCAGCGCCAACGACGACAATTTATAGATTAATCCTTCGAAATTGGGCGGGTGGTGGCGACCGCCATCGACACAGGCCGGCACAAGCCATTAAGCCCCCAGATCCAGCTGCTCCGCCAGAAAGTCAACGAAAACCCTGAGCTTGGGCAGCAAATGACGGTTCGTTGGCCAAAGCACGGAAAAACTGCCGGGTTCGGTCAGACAGCCGTCAAGCACGGACACCAGCGTCCCGTCGACAAGCGCTTCGCGCACTACGAAGTCGGGCAGGCAGGCGATGCCGAGTCCTTGCGTCGCGGCAAATATCAGCGCTTCCACGTTGTTAAAAGTCAGCGTGGCCGGGAGCGTCAAACCCGAACTTCCGGCCGGGATAGGCAAATTCCAGCTCTGTAGCTGCCCCGTCGTTGGGAATTTGTAACGCAGGCACGCATGCTGGGCCAATGCTTCGGGCGCCTGCGGAGTCCCGCGACTGGCGAAATACGCCGGCGCGCCGACCAGCGCGAAACGGAACGTTCCCAACCGCCGCGCCTTAAGTTGGGAGTTGCCGAGGTCGCCGCTACGGATTACCGCATCCGCGCCCTCGGCAATGACATCGATCAACCGGTCATTAAAATCCAGATCGAGTTCGATGTCCGTATAGCGCCGCACGAATTCGGGGAGAATCGGCAACAGCATGCGATAACCGACAGCATGCAGACTGACCCGAAGCTTACCCCTTGGACTGTCTGCCAACCGCGATAGCTCGGTCCTGGCTTCCTCGATTTCCGCGACAATGCGCTGGCAACGCTCGAAGAACAATGCTCCTTCCTCGGTCAAACTGACGCGCCGCGTGCTACGATTGAGCAAGCGGACTCCCAGTTGCGCCTCCAGCCGCGCCACGCTTTTACCCACAGCGGAAGCAGACACGCCCAGCCGCTCGCCTGCAGCAACAAAGCTGCGCTTCTCTACCGTACGAACGAAAGCCAACAGGCCGTTCAGATTATCCATCTAACGCCTCCATTATAGAATTTTTATCCTTTATCAACGGACATTCGGCTTGTTTATACATTATTAAGGCTATTTTATCATCTATACCTTCTACAACAGGACGCCATTGCCCGACATGGTCGCAGCGTTCGCAGGCCGGAGGTTTTAATGACAATTGACATTCCC
>DAICZK010000081.1 GCA_027311185.1 Sulfuriferula sp. | reverse complement strand
GTCGCGCGTCGTCCTTGATCTCTCTGGTCGTCCCGGACTCGAATATCACGTGAATTTTACCCGGGCCACCATCGGGCAGTTTGATGTCGATCTGTTTCACGAGTTTTTTCAGGGGCTGGTCAATCATGCGGGAATCAGTCTGCACATCGATAATTTGCGCGGTGATAACGCCCATCATCAGGCCGAGACGATATTCAAGGCATTCGGTCGGGCGTTGCGCATGGCCGTTGAGCTTGATCCGCGCATGAGCGGGGTTGTACCCTCGACTAAAGGTTGCCTTTAAAATGGACGCGAATGTCGATATCGCCGTGATCGATTACGGCATGGGCAATCTGCGTTCGGTGTCCAGGGCGCTTGAGCATGTCGCGCCCGGCGCTGTCGTTGCAGTGACCGCCGATCCTGACGTTATCCTGCGCGCCGGCCGCGTGGTTTTCCCCGGCGTGGGCGCCATGGCGGCATGCATGCAGGAATTGCAACAGCGCGGCCTGGTCGAGGCGGTACGCGAGGCCGCCGCGACCAAGCCTTTTCTGGGGATTTGTCTGGGAATGCAGATGCTGTTCGAGTACAGCGAGGAGGGCGATGCAGCAGGATTGGGTATCTTGCCCGGGCGCGTTCTGCGCTTCGCTGAAGCCGCCATGTTCGACAACCACCATGACAGACTCAAGGTTCCGCACATGGGCTGGAACGAAGTCCATCAGGCAGTCCCCCACGCGCTGTGGCGGGGGATAGCCGACGAAACTCGATTTTATTTCGTGCACAGTTATTATGTCGAAGCGGGTCGTCCCGAACTGGTGAGCGGATACAGCCTGTATCCATTCCCGTTCGCCTGCGCGGTCGCCGCCGGCAATATTTTTGCAGTGCAGTTCCATCCTGAAAAAAGTCAGACCGCAGGACTGGCGCTGCTCGCCAATTTCGCGGCCTGGGACGGCATTACTGCCGCCGTACCGAGCGCCGACTTGCATAGTGAATATTCATTATAATATTCCTCATGATTTAGTCACTTTTATGTTTACTGATTTCGACGTTTCCTTATCATGCTGATCATTCCTGCTATCGATTTGAAAGACGGTCACTGCGTACGCCTCAAACAAGGTTTGATGGAGCAGTCCACAGTATTTTCCGAAAATCCCGCTGACATGGCGCGGCACTGGCTGACGCAGGGCGTGCGCCGCCTGCACCTGGTCGACCTCAACGGTGCGTTTGCCGGCAAGCCGGTGAACGGCAAGGCGATCCGCGACATCGTCGATGCGGTCGGCGCCGAGGTGCCGGTGCAGCTAGGCGGCGGCATTCGCGACCTCGACACAATTGCGCGTTACCTCGACAGCGGCGTGCGTTACGTCATCATCGGCACTGCGGCGGTTAAGACGCCAGGTTTCCTGCATGACGCCTGCAATGCTTTTCCCGGTCAGATCATCGTCGGGCTGGATGCCAAGGACGGCAAAGTGGCGGTGAATGGCTGGTCGAAACTGACGCATCACGACGTCATCGATCTGGCCAAGAAGTTCCAGGACTACGGCGTCGAAGGCGTGATCTACACCGACATCGGGCGCGACGGCATGTTGTCGGGCGTGAATATCGAGGCGACGGTGACGCTGGCGCGCGCGATTACCATCCCCGTCATCGCCAGCGGCGGCATTACCAATCTCGATGATGTGCGTAATTTGTGCGCCGTCGAGCACGAGGGCATCAGCGGCTCGATCACCGGCCGGGCGATTTACGAAGGTACGCTGGATTTCGCCGCTGCCCAGGCGCTTGCGGACGAGCTGGCCTGATGGGACTCGCCAAGCGTATTATTCCCTGTCTCGATGTCAGCGCCGGACGCGTCGTCAAAGGGGTGCATTTTCTCGGCTTGCGCGATGCGGGCGATCCGGTCGAAATCGCCCGGCGCTACGAGTTCGGGAAGCTGCAGACGAGCTTGCTTTCCTGGATATTACCGCGAGCGTCGAGCAGCGCGATCTGATTCTGCCGATTATTGAAGCGGTAGCCGGGGCGGTGTTCATCCCGCTCACCGTCGGCGGTGGCGTGCGCGAGGTCGGCGATGTGCGTCGCCTGCTCAATGCGGGCGCCGACAAGGTCAGTATTAACACCACGGCGGTGACCAATCCGCGTCTCGTTGCTGACGCCGCGGCGCGGTTCGGTTCGCAATGCATCGTCGTGGCGATAGATGCCAAAGACGACGGGCGCGGCAACTGGGAGGTCTATACGCATGGCGGACGCATCGCGACAGGACTCGACGCGGTCGATTGGGCGGTCAAGATGCAGGCGCTGGGTGCCGGCGAGATATTGCTCACCAGCATAGACCGCGACGGCACGAAAAGCGGGTTTAATATTGAGCTTACTGCCGCCGTGTCCGAGGCCGTCAGCATTCCCGTTATCGCCAGCGGCGGAGTCGGCAATCTGCAGCATCTGTCCGACGGTATATTGCAAGGCCATGCCGATGCCGTGCTGGCCGCCAGCATTTTTCACTTTGGCGAATATTCCATACAGGAAGCCAAATTACACATGATACAAAACGGGATAGAGGTGAGGCAATGAGTGCAGCGGAGAATCATTGGCTCAACAAGGTCAATTGGTCGGATATCGGGCTGGTGGCTGTCGTCGCGCAGGATGTACAGAGCAATGCGGTGTTGATGGTGGCGTGGATGAACCGCGAGGCGCTCAAGCGCACGGTCGAGTCGGGCGAAGCAGTATATTGGTCGCGTTCGCGCAAAAAACTCTGGCATAAGGGCGAAGAATCCGGGTTCACGCAAAAAGTTCACGAGATCCGGCTCGATTGCGATGGCGATGTCATATTACTGAAAGTTGAACAAGTGGGCGGCATAAGCTGTCATACTGGACGTCATGACTGTTTTTTCCAGAAACTGGAAAATCATGAGTGGCTGGTCACGGAACCGGTGTTAAAAAATCCGGACGAGATTTATACAACATGAGCGATATTCTCGACCGACTGGCGGCGACACTGGTCGCGCGCAAATCGGCCGCGCCCGATTCCTCCTACGTCGCTGCCTTGTATGCCAAAGGGCTGGATGCCATACTCAAAAAAATCGCTGAAGAAGCGGCAGAAACCATCATGGCGGCGAAAGACGGCAAGCCGGAGAAAATCGTTTATGAAATCGCCGATTTGTGGTTTCATAGTCTGATCTTGCTGGTCGATCAAGGCCTGGGTCCGCAAGACGTGTTAAACGAGCTTGCCCGGCGCGAAGGCGTATCAGGGCATGTCGAAAAAGCGGCCCGTGAGGATACAGCATGAGCGAATGCGTGTTTTGCAAAATCGTCGCTGGCGAATTGCCCAGCAGAAACGTCTATGAAGACGATGAACTGCTGGCTTTCCACGATATTTATCCGCTTGCGGCGGTACACCTGCTGATCATACCGAAAACGCACATCGTTTCCTTGGCGGAATGTACTACGAAACATCAGGATTTGCTGGGGCGGATGCTGTTATTGGCGCCGCGCCTCGCACAGACGCACGGTCTGGAGTCAGGTTTCCGTACGGCGATCAATACCGGGCGGGGTGGCGGACAAACCGTATTTCACTTACACATCAATATGTTCGGTGGCGGCGAGAGGCCGGCGCAGGGCTAACTGGAGGAAACATCATGGGCAGCTTCAGCATTTGGCATTGGTTGATTGTACTGGCGATCGTTCTGGTCATATTCGGCACAAAAAAATTGCGCGATATGGGCGGCGACCTCGGTGGCGCGGTCAAGAATTTTAAGGAAGCTATGAGAGAAGGCGAAGCAGGCCGGGTCGAGGAGCAAAACGCGCCTCATATTCTGGAGGGCGAAGTCAAAGAAAAAACCAAGGTTTAACGAGAGCTAGGGCATGTTCGACATCGGTTTTTCGGAGCTTCTGCTCATTGGCATTGTGGCGCTGGTCGTGATCGGCCCGGAGCGGCTGCCCAAGGTCGCCCGCACGGTCGGGCTGTTGCTCGGCCGCGCGCAGCGTTACGTGGCGACGGTGAAAGCTGACCTGCATCGGGAGATGCAGCTCGAAGAAGTGCAGCGCGCAGCCGCCGCGCTCAAGGAGAGCATGCAGGCGACCGGGCAACAGATAGGCAGTGCCGTCAACGATCTGCACCAGCAATTGCAGAGCATCGATCAGCCGGCGGCTGTCGCCGAGCCCGTAAGCGAGGCGGCGTCGCACGAAACCGAGGCGAGCGAGTGCGTGCAGATTGAACTGCCGCTGGAGTCGCCTGAAGAAAAACCGATTGCCGCGCCCCTGTCGCCCGCCGCGGCACACCACGCCACCGGCGAGTCGTCCCACCTTACGGAAAAGGCCGACCACGCCGCATGAGTAGCTCCGATCTGCAAGACACGTTTCTCTCCCACCTCATCGAGTTGCGCAACCGTTTGTTGCGTTCGATACTGGCCGTCATGATCCTGTTCCTGGGTTTGTTTCACTGGGCCAATCAGCTCTATAGCTGGCTCGCACGTCCCTTGTTGCGCGCCTTGCCCAAGGGCGGTCAGCTCATCGCAACAGAAGTCACCGCGCCGTTCTTCGTTCCGCTTAAAGTCACCATGATGGCGGCGTTTCTGCTTGCGCTGCCGTATATACTGTATCAATTATGGGCTTTTATCGCGCCCGGACTCTATGCGCACGAAAAACGCCTGGGCGTGCCGCTTGTTGTCGCCAGCGTCATATTATTCTTCTGCGGCATGTCGTTCGCGTATTTTCTCGTGTTCCCCATCGTCTTCGGCTTCATCACCGGCGTGGCGCCCGTCGGTGTGGCCGTGATGACCGACATCAGCAGATACCTGGACTTCGTCCTGACCATGTTCCTCGCGTTCGGCGTGACATTCGAAGTGCCGGTGGTGGTAGTGTTACTGGTCAAAGTCGGTCTGGTGAGCGTCGCCAAACTGCGCGAAATCCGGCCTTACGTCATCGTCGGCGCATTCGTTGTCGGCGCGATTTTCACCCCGCCCGACATGTTGTCGCAAACCATGCTCGCAGTACCGCTATGGCTGCTCTACGAACTTGGCATCATCGTCGCCAGCCTGATCAGCCGCCCCGCACCCGCCGGCGAAGGCTACCAGCCGCTCTCCGATGCGGAGATGGAGAGCGAACTGGACAAGACGGAAGAACCACCGAAGTCTTAACTGGATAACTGGCTGCGGGACTGCGTACTTAAATCAACTTTCACACTGTAAGCGATTGTGTCTGAATTGATTATATTGACAATTTGTTGCAATTTTGGAAGCAACCCTTTATGGATTTCGCCATAGACAAAGTACATTCCTTATTTTGTATATTGGATGAGATAGGCAATTTAGTCGAACTGAAATGAATCTAATTGATTTACTGCCTTAATCGAAGTGTCCACTCTATAACTTCAGATTAGCTATAATGATCAACCATAAAGCAATAGATGATGAAGACATCAACAATCTGGCAAGTATTGGGAAGTGCTGGTTCTCTTCATTTTGCCGGATGGACAACGGTTGGCATTTCTCTCTAACCGGAATGGATTGCCTCAAGTGTGGGTTGTCAATAGCAATGGGAAATGGCCAAGCGTAGCCCGATATTTTCATAAATTGGCGCGCCCTCTCTGGTCTTTTGTTTCGTATGAAGCTTCTGTTCAGTTGGCTGTATGAATAACTACACCACGCCTTCACAAAATCTCCCTACGAAACAAAATCCTGCGCGATCATCACGCGAATTTATGAAAAGATCGGGCTAGTGGCAGTACTTGATGACCCCGTCACCAGCGTATTTTGGTCTCCCACAGGACAATATCTAGCGTTTAATACGATCCCGAATGGCGGGACGAACGAGTAAGTGTACGTGGTAAAGCCCGATGGCACGAGCCTTATTCATATTACAAGCGGTGGGGTAGAGAACAATTGGCTATCTGGATGGACCCAAAACGGCGAGTTCTTGGTGATTTCTTCAAATATTATTCGACAGCAAGAGGTTGCCAATCCCTCGGCGATCGGCGCTCCGGGCAGCTCGGCGCTTGGTCTTGCCAATAGCACCGCTAACGGACTCGCCAATGAGTTCAATATTTCGGGGTCATTACGTTCTGACGATTGCAGCATAACAAAACTGCGGCTCGAACACTCATTTTGTCCGCGCCTGGCTCGCTTCTTTTTTTACCCTCCGATAAACGGGACCCCAGATAGGGTGGCCGGCTTCCGCCGCACTTAATTTAAAATCCGGATCAAGCGTAATAGCCTTTTTAAATTCGTCGGCGCATAACTTTTTGCGCGCGGAAATACAGTCTATGAAGGCAAGATATTTATGTGCGGTCACCTGATCGCTTTTGAAAGCAAGATGGTCAATGATGGCGGTTTGCAGTTCGCGCGTAGCGGTTTGATAGTCACCATTGTCGTAATGGTTGATCCCCGCCGAGAGTTCCTGCTCGGCATGGCGCGGTGCGAGCTTGTCCAGACCTGTATTGCGCATGGCGGTGGAGGCGCATCCGGTAATAAAGAGCGAAGTAAAAACAATAAGGATCAATTTATTACGCACGATGAGTCTCATTGGAAAGTGTAATGTATGGTTTGCCTGGAGTCGGCTTTCAGAACCGTGGTTTTTGAGTAGCGGGTGAAATTGAGGTTTCTGATTTCGATTTTATGTCGCCCGGCGGCGATAGTCAGTTTTTTGACTGGCGGGGTGATGCCGGCCTTTTTGCCGTCTATATAGATTTCGCCCCACGGCAAGACGGCGAACTCCAGCGT
>DAICZK010000080.1 GCA_027311185.1 Sulfuriferula sp. | reverse complement strand
GGGCTTGCCCGCTATTCGGCGGCCGATTTATCGCGGGCAAGCCCGCTCCTACGCAACGGCATACTAAGGGGATGACGAATAAATCGGTGCCGGGCACAGCATGGACGAAGTTCTCGCTGATTATCCTTATCTTGAACGAGAGGACATTATGCAGGTGCTACGCTATGCTGCATGGCGAGCCGAAGAACGTGAGGTTGTGCTCATGAGCGGATTAAGCTGAATAAGAGCAGTTTCAAGTCTAAAAACGTGAGCGCATAACCCGCATCTCACGCCGTTTGCCCACCGGTCTGGCGCGGCAGGAAATTGGGCAGCAATGACCCGGCCAGCATTCCCGCCAGACTCATGAGCAGGCCGAACAGTTGCGGCGGCCAGAGTCCGTTCGGGTGGAATACTTCCAGCAGCAGCCACGAGCCGGTACCGGCGAAAATCGCCAGCAGCGCGCCCTGGTTGTTGGCGCGTTTCCAGTACAGGCCGAACACCAGCGGAATGAATGCGGCGACCAGCGTTACCTTGTAGGCGTTCTCGACCATGTTGAAAATACTCGCGTTCGAACTGAGTGCGTACAACGCGACCAGGCCGGCGAACAGCACGACAACGACGCGCATGGCGAACAGCAAGTGGTGGTCGGCCCAGTGGCTGATAAACGGTTTGATGATGTTTTCGGTAAAGGTGATCGACGGCGCGAGCAGGGTGGCGCTGGACGTACTCAGGATGGACGAGAGCAGCGCGCCGAAAAACATGATCTGGGCGAATACCGGCATGTGATGCAGGATCAGATCCGGCAGAATATACTGCGGGTGCGTGCCGATCAGACCGTTTACCAGCGCCGGGTCGATCAGCGTAGCGGAATAAGCCAGAAAAATGGGAATGAACGCGAACAGGAAATACAGGCTGCCGCCGAGTACCGAGCCTTGAACCGCGACATTTTCATTTTTGGCCGACATGATGCGCTGGAACACATCCTGCTGCGGGATAGAACCCAGCATCATGGTGACCCAGGCGCCGACGAAAGCCAGTATGTCCGGCGCCGTCGGCGCGGGCCAGAAAGCGAACTTGCCGGCTGCCTGGGCATGGTGAATGACATTCATCGCGCCGCCCGCGTCCTCGCTGACTACCCAGCCAATATAAAGCATGCCGATGAGGATGACGTTCATTTGCAGAAAATCGTGCAGCGCGATCGACCACATGCCGCCCAGCAGCGTGTACATCAATACGATGGAGGACCCCAGCAGCATGCCGTTATGCGGCGTTATCCGGCCGTCGCTCACCAGCGAGAACACCAGTCCCAGTGCGGTGATCTGCGCGGACACCCAGCCCAGATAGGAGACAACGATGGCGATACTGGTCAACAGTTCAACCGTTCGGCCGTAGCGCAGGCGGTAGTAGTCGCCGATGGTGAGCAGATTCATGCGGTATAGTTTGCGCGCAAAAAACAGGCCGGCGAGAATCAGGCACAGGCTCGCGCCGAAGGGATCGGCGACGATGCCGTGCAGTCCGTCCTGGAGAAAAGTTGCAGAGGTGCCGAGCACCGTCTCAGAACCAAACCAGGTGGCGAACACCGTGGCGGTGACCATGTAGAGCGGCAAAGAGCGTCCGGCGACGACATAATCGCGTGCGGTGTGTACCTTGGAGGCGGCGAACAGGCCGATGGCAATGGCGATAACCAGATAGATGGCAATGAACCAGATGAGCATGACGCGCAGTTCCCGAATCAGTGAGTGGAAATAATGAATTGGTAACTAGCAAGAATCAGACCGGAGGCCAGCAAGGCAACGATGACCAACAACAGCCATTGTGTGCGGCTCTGTTGTTTTAGCAACAGCTCGGTTTGCGAGCGAATGGCAGCGGCGGGGTCTTGCGTCAGGTAAGCATGGGTCAGGCGCGGCAATTGCGGCAGCAGCATGGCCCAGCGCGGCGCTTCGTGGCGAATGTTGCGCAGCGCGCCGCGCCAGCCGAAGCGTTCGTTCATCCAGCGTTCGAGGAAGGGTTTGCCGGTTTTCCACAGATCCAGATTGGGGTCGAGATCTCGTCCCAGGCCTTCGATGTTGAGCAGGGTTTTCTGCAGCAGTACGAGCTGCGGCTGGATTTCCATCTGGAAGCGGCGCGAGGTCTGGAACAGCCGCAACAGCACCTTGCCGAACGAAATTTCCTTGAGCGGACGGTCGAATATCGGTTCGCAGACGGCGCGGATGGCGGCCTCGAATTCGTCCACCCGGGTATCGGCGGGCGTCCATCCGGCGTCGACGTGAGCCTGCGCCACGGCACGGTAATCGCGCTGAAAAAAAGCCAGGAAATTTTGCGCGAGGTAGTTTTTGTCGACTTCGGTGAGGGTGCCCATAATGCCGAAATCGAGCGCGATGTATTGCCCCGACGCATTGACCTGGATGTTGCCAGGATGCATGTCGGCATGAAAAAACGCATCGCGGAACACCTGGGTAAAAAATATCTCCACCCCATCCTGCGCCAGTTTGGGGATATCCACGCCCATCTCGCGTAACTTGTCCATGCGGTTGATGGGCACGCCTTTCATCCGCTCCATCACCATCACGCCGGATTCGCAATAGTCCCAGTAAACCTCTGGCACGATGAGCAGGCTGGAGTGCTCGAAGTTGCGACGCAGCTGCGAGCAGTTCGATGCTTCGCGCATGAGATCGAGCTCGTCGGCCAGCGTTTTTCTGAATTCGGCGACGATTTCGCGCGGGTGCAGACGCTTGCCGTCGGCGAACAGTTTTTCGACCAGGATGGCGGCGGCTTCGAGCAGGCCGAGATCGTGATCGATGATTTTGGCGATACCGGGGCGCAGCACCTTGACTGCGGCATCGGTGCCGTTCTTCAGTACAGCGAAGTGAACCTGCGCCATAGAAGCGCTGGCCACCGGTTCGGCATCAAATTGCGCGAACACCGACTCGACTGGTTTGCCGTAGATTGCCGCGAGCGTATCGCGCGCGATTTGCGCAGAAAACGGCGGCACACTGTCTTGCAGCCGCGCCAGTTCGTCGGCTATGTCGAGCGGCATCAGGTCGCGGCGGGTGGACAGCATCTGGCCGAACTTGACGAAGATCGGCCCCAGCGCTTCGAGCGCCTGGCGCAACCGCACCGCGCGTGGCACCGACAGATCGCGCCAGCACAGCGTCACCTTGACCAGACTGCGCAGGCCGCGTACCCGCGCATGAGCCAGCACGAATTCGTCGAGGCCGAAACGCACGGATACCCAGAGGATGATTAGCAGGCGGAAAATACGCATCGGTGCGCTCAATGAGCCTGCAGGCGCTGCGTCAGCAGTTCGACGCGTTTTTGCAGCCGTGCGCAGCTATCCTGCAGCGTGTCGATGTCCGCGATAAACGCTGCAATATGCCGGCGTTTGGCGAGCAGGGGCGCTTCTTCGGTGGCGTATTCCATGACCGTCACGGTGTTTTCGTGAGCGTTGTTGCGCTGCCAGCGCATAAACTGCTGTACGGCCTGCACTAATTGATGCGCGGCGGCATTACCGATGAAGTGCGCAAGATCGGCTTCTGCATCCCAGTCGAGATTGAGCAGCATGTTGCCGAAGCTGGCGGCAAGCTGAGTGTCGCCAGTCACTTCGATTTCGTGTCGCGCCGCAGCCTCGCCGAGCAGAATGCGCAAGGCGCGTAACGGTTGCAACCGGATGGTCGCGTCGGCAGCTTCGCCTGCGGCGTTTCGCATCCATCCCTGGTCGTCGATTTCGAAGTCCAGGCGCAACGGGAACATCGTCAGGGCAACCCGCTTGCCGGCATGTTGTATCAGTTTCAGCCGCGCCCAGGGCGCGTTGCCGAGCAGATGATTAAGCGCGGCAACCGCGGCTCGATTATGCAGTGTGAATAACATTCAGTACTTGTACCCCTTGTGCAGGGCGACGACACCACCGGTGAGATTGAAGTAATCGACCTTGGCAAAGCCGGCTTCGCTCATCATGGCTTTTAGCGTTTCCTGATCGGGATGCATGCGTATCGATTCGGCGAGATACTGATAGCTGTCCGCATCCTTGGCGATCAGTTTGCCCAGCACGGGCAATAATTTGAACGAATAGGCGTCGTAGATAGGCGCCAATGGCTTCCATATCCGCGAGAATTCCAGCACCAGCAAGCGGCCACCGGGACGCAATACGCGATACATATCGCGCAATGCTGCGTCTTTGTGGGTCATGTTGCGCAAGCCGAACGCAACGCAGACGCAATCGAAATAATTGTCCGGAAAGGGCAGTTTTTCGCCGTCGCATTGTACGGCGGGCAGCAGATGTCCTTCGTCGAGCATGCGGTCGCGGCCTACCGTCAGCATTGAGCTGTTGATGTCAGTGAGCCAGACCTGGCCGCTGGGGCCAGTTTTTTTTAAAAACAGGCGCGCAAGGTCGGCGGTTCCGCCGGCAACATCCAGAACCCGGTGGCCGGGACGGATACCGGCGACCTCGACGGTAAAATGTTTCCAGGCGCGATGCAGCCCCATGGACATCAGATCGTTCATGATGTCGTAACGCTTTGCGACGGAATGGAACACCTCTGCGACCCGGCCGGCCTTGTCGGATTCCGCTACGGTTTTGAAGCCAAAGTGTGTGCTATTGTCCATGGTTCGGTTCGTTTGATTGGGAACAGCATGAATCATAACCGAGACGACCTGGAAATAAAAATTTTGCGCCAGAATTGTTGCAATTTGTATGAGTAGTGGCGAGCCCGACCCCCGGCACTTGCAATAAACGGCTGTGGCTGCTTCCTTCCGGACCTGACCAGGTTCACTGTCTTGCAATGCGGGGAGACCCGCCAGTTCGCATTCTACGCTCATCGCGTCGGATAGGCAAAGGGCCATGAGCGGGGGGCGATAGTGGCCGGGTTCGCGCCGCTCCGCGTCGCGCGTCGGGGTACGCGCGCAACAATGAGCCCCGGCCCAGCATTATCAGGAAAATTTGTTCGCGGTAATTGTGGCAGGATGCGGTTTAGGCTAGAATTCAGCATTACCTGCGCTGTAAATCAACATGACACGTTATATCTTCGTTACTGGCGGCGTTGTATCTTCCCTGGGCAAGGGAATCGCCGCAGCTTCACTTGCTGCCATTCTGGAATCTCGTGGTATGCAAGTCACCATGCTGAAGCTGGACCCTTACATCAACGTCGACCCCGGAACGATGAGCCCGTTTCAGCACGGTGAGGTATTCGTCACAGAAGACGGTGCCGAGACCGACCTCGATCTGGGGCATTACGAGCGTTTCACCCATACCAAGATGTCCCGGCGCAATAATTTCACCACCGGGCAGATTTACGAATCGGTGATCAAGAAAGAGCGCCGTGGCGATTATCTGGGCGGCACGGTACAGGTTATTCCTCACATCACCGATGAAATCAAGCAATATATTCATGCGGGCGCGGCGGGCGCGGAAGTGGCCATCGTCGAGATCGGCGGAACGGTGGGCGATATAGAGTCGCTGCCATTTCTGGAGGCGATTCGGCAAATGGGGTTGCAGCAGGGTCGCAGCAACACCTGCTATATCCATCTTACTCTGGTGCCGTACCTGGGCAAGGCAGGCGAGATCAAAACCAAGCCTACCCAGCACTCGGTCAAGGAATTGCGCGAAATCGGCATCCAGGCGGACATCGTGCTGTGCCGCGGTGATCGCCCGCTGCCGGACGAGGAGCGCCACAAGATCGCGCTGTTTACCAATCTGGAAGCCAGCGCGGTGATTTCGGTGCACGACGTCGACAATATTTACAAAATCCCGGAGATGCTGCGCGAGCAGGGCATGGACGAAATCGTCTGCCGCAAGTTCGGCATCAACCCGCCGCCGGCCGATTTGTCGGTATGGAACGGTCTGGTCGAGGCGCTGGAGCATCCGCAGCATCAGATCGATATTGCTATGGTCGGCAAGTACGTGGGGCTGACCGAGTCGTATAAATCGCTTTCGGAAGCGCTGATACATGCGGGCATCCATACCCGCACGCAGGTGAATATCCATTATGTCGATTCCGAACTGCTCGAACAGAACGGGGTCGGCGTGTTGCAGGGCATGAACGCCATTCTGGTGCCGGGCGGGTTTGGCAAGCGCGGGGTGGAAGGTAAAATCCTGGCGATCAAGTACGCGCGCGAGAACAAAATCCCTTATCTTGGCATCTGCCTCGGAATGCAGCTCGCGGTGATCGAGTTTGCGCGTCATTGCGCCGGAATGCCGGACGCGCACAGCACCGAATTCGAGCCCGAGACGACCCATCCCATCGTCGGTCTGATTTCGGAATGGAAAGACGCCGCCGGCCAGGTGGAGACGCGTACCGGAGACTCCAATCTGGGCGGAACCATGCGCCTGGGCGGTCAGGCGTGCACGTTGTCGACCGATTCGCTGGCGTATCGCGTCTATGGCACGGACAGCATCGTCGAGCGCCATCGCCATCGTTACGAGGTCAACGACAAGCTGCTTCCTCGCCTGGAACAATCCGGGTTGAGGGTCAGCGGGCATTCGGCGACCGACGGATTGTGCGAAATGGTGGAATTGCCCGGCCATCCGTGGTATGTGGCATGCCAGTTTCATCCGGAATTTACTTCTACGCCGCGCGATTCGCATCCCTTGTTCAAGGCATTCGTGACCGCGGCGGTTAATCGGTCGGGAGCAGCGCAATGAAATTATGCGGTTTTGAAGTCGGTCTGACCCAGCCATTGTTTCTGATCGCGGGTCCTTGCGTGATCGAATCGCAGCAAATGGCCATGGA
>DAICZK010000007.1:6405-21575 GCA_027311185.1 Sulfuriferula sp. | reverse complement strand
AATGGAAACCGCTGGACAAGCTGACGATCAACTACGGCCTGCGCTACGACCAGGTCGACGCCTACGTCACCGGCGATCAACTCAGCCCGCGGCTGGGCGCGGTCTACCAGCTTACCCCGCAGACCGCCGTTCATGCGGGCTACGCGCGTTATTTCACCCCGCCGCCCAACGAACTGATCAGCGGCCAGACGATTTCCGACTCGCTCGGCACTACCGCAGCTCCACCCGGAGGCATGCTCAACGGACCTGTCAAACCGCAAACCAGCGATTATTACGATATCGGCATCAGCCAGAATTTCTCGCCCGAATTGACAGTAGGTCTGGACAGTTACTACGAAGCCATCACCAACCTGCTCGACGAAGGCCAGTTCGGTTCCGCGTTGCTGTATACGCCATTCAATTACGCGCAAGGCGAGATTTACGGCACCGAGCTCACCGCGAATTATCGCAAAGATAATTTCTCAGCCTATTTCAATCTGGCGCGTTCCATGGCGCTGGGCAAAAATATCACCTCAGCGCAGTATAACTTTTCGCCTACCGAGCTCAGCTACATCGCCAACAACTGGGTGCACCTCGATCACGACCAGCGCTTCACCTCGTCGGCAGGCACAGCCTATCTCTGGCAAGGCAGCACTTACAGCGCCGACGCGCTCTATGGCAGCGGCTTGCGCAGCGGATTCGCCAACACCTCGCATTTGCCGGGATACACCCAGATCAACGTCGCTGTGATGCACAGCTTCAATGTCGCCGAGATCGGCAAAGTGGACGGGCGGATCAGCATACTCAATCTGTTCGACAGCGTTTATGAAATTCGGGACGGCAGCGGCATAGGCGTGGGCGCCCCGCAGTTTGGCCCGCGCCGCGCCATTTATTTCAGCGCCGACAAATTTTTCTGATACAGCGCGCGTTCCAAAGCGATATTTTCGTCGCCCGGACCCGCAGTTAATTACCTGGAGATAGTGATGCAAGACCTACACGAAAGTTTACTCACCCTCAAACTGGGCGGAGCGATGATCATTCCGCTCTCAGTCCTTGCCGTGATGGCCTTCGCTATCATGCTGGAAAAGGCGATGCTGTACTGGCGTTATGCGCGCCTCTCCAAAGAGTTGCTGGACCTGGTTGAAACCTACGGCTTCGCCTGGGAATCTCTAGAAGAGAAAACAGAAAATCTTAATTCAAACAATTATTTCCGGCGATTTTTTAATGTGATAATCAACAATCGTAATCGCCCTGCCTGGTGGACCGAATCGCGCGCGGCAGACGAAGCACAAGTGATAGAAACCGCCCTGTCGCGGCGGCTTTGGGTTCTGGAGACTATCGTCACCGCAGCACCGCTGCTCGGTTTGATGGGAACCATCGCCGGCATGATGCATGCGTTCCAGTTAATCGGCAGCAACGGCCTGGTCAACCCGACCGGCGTCACGGGCGGCGTCGCACAAGCGCTGATTGCAACGGCGGTCGGCCTGTTCATCGCACTGATATCGTTGTTCGGATTCAATTATTTTTCCCGGCTACAGGCGCAAACCATGGATGAAATGGAGCGTCTGGGCACCCGCCTGATCGATCACATCCGAGTGGATCAGGGGGAGTAACGCCATGAAGCTACGCAAGGCAAGAGTGCAACGCAAGGGGCGCATCGAGATCATCCCGATGATAGACGTGATGTTTTTTTTGTTGGCGACGTTCATGCTCGCATCGCTGTCGATGCAGCATCTCGACGCGCTGAAGGTCAATCTGCCGCAAGGCAAGGCAGAACAGCTAACCGCCGCCAAGCCCGCAACCCTGACGATTACCGCCGACGGCAAAATACTGGTCAACCGCACGCCGGTCACCCTGACGACGCTCGCCGCCACCCTCAAACCGCTCATCAACGGCAGCGAGAAAGATGTGGTCGTATCGGCAGATGACAAGGCGCCGCAAGGCATCGTCGTGCGCGCCATGTTGCAGGCGAGGGCCGCCGGCGCAGTACATTTTCTGATTGCAGTGGCGCATGAATGACGGGATGACTTCGCGGACGATACCGCAGTTCTGGTGGCCGCTGCCGCTGGCGCTAGCCCTCTGGCTCGTCATGCTGGCGCTGATAGGCGTTTTTTTATCCAGCTCACGCGCGCCTGCGCCGCCGGTTGCGGCACCCATAGACGCCCGGATCGTCGAATTGCCGCCCGTTAAAGCGCCAGCCAGTACGCCGACGCCAACTAAGGCGCAACCTCAGCCCGCAACAGCACCCAAAATGACGCCCGAACCCAAAGCCATTCAACCGCGGCCTGCAACGCCGGCATCACCCAAAGTCAGCGTGCCGCAGGCGCCGCCAACCACAGCAGACAAAACCTCGCCATCGCCGCCCGCCACGCCCCCAGCATTGCCTAAAGTCGCGCCCCAGCCGGCATCAAACGCCAGCGGCACACAGCAAATGGGCGCGCACGCCATTTACCAGCCCAAGCCCGAACTGCCCGAAGACTTGCGCGACGAAACCATGCACACGGTGATACGCGCGCGTTTCCATATCGCGGTGGATGGCAGCGTCACGGTGGAACTGATTCAAGCCGCGCCCGATCCGCGCGTCAATCAGGTCATCCTTAATACCCTCAAAACCTGGCAGTTTTTTCCCGCTACGGAAGCAGGGAAACCCGTACCGTCAACCCAGGATGTCGACGTATCCATCGATGTGGGCGATTGAACCATAGCTGATAATGTACTGGCGATATGTTATTCAATTATATGATTTTATGGTTAATTGATCATCAATCTGTCCAGCGATGGTGCAGCAATACTGCAATCGCCGCCGAGATTAGCCGCGCGGCAGGCGGATCGGAACGCGAAGGCAGTATCACCGGCACCCGCATCCCGACGACTATACCCGCCATGGTGGCGGCAGCCAGATATTCCAGATCCTTGGCCAGGATATTGCCGGAAATGAGATCGGGCACCAGCAAAATATCCACATCGCCCGCCACCTCGCTATGAATGTTTTTAGTGCGCGCAGCATCCTCGGAAATGGCGTTGTCGAAGGCCAGCGGGCCGTCGACGATGGCATGCCGAATCTGCCCCCGTTCAGCCATCTTGGAGAGACACGCCGCGTCGATGGTAGAGACGATGGCCGGATTGATTTCCTCAACAGCCGAGAGCGCGGCCACCTTGGGCCGTTCCGTCCCCAGCAATCTGGCCAGATCGACGGCATTTTGCACGATAGCCGCCTTGGTCATCAGATCGGGCGCAATATTGATCGCCGCGTCGGTGATCAACAGTAATTTGGGATAGCTCGCCAGTTCGACCACAAATATATGGCTTGCGCGCCGCGCGGTTCGCAAATGCGCCAGCACCGGATGCATCAGCACGTCGGTGTGAATCGAACCTTTCATCAGCGCGGTTGCCCGTCCGTCCAGAACCTGCTGCACGCCCGATTGCGCCGCATCCGCATCGGACTCCGCCTCGATCACGGGGTAAATATCGGTGCCGAAGCCCTGTTCCGCCCACACCCGCCCGATATCCGCACGACGACCAATCAGCACGGGCTCGAGCAACCCGGCCTGCGGCGCTTCGTGCGCGCCGGCGAGCACGTGCGCTTCAGCCGCATCTACCACGGCGACGGCGATCGGCGGTAGTTTGCGCGCCGCTTCAACAATGGCGCGCATGCGCAGCGGCAGTAATGTGTGGTCTTCAGACACGGATCAAGTCCTTTTCGACATAAGGTTTCAACTCGGGACGGATGACACCCTGCGGCACCAGATCAATTGGACACCCCAGCAAATCTTCCAGATAAAATTGCACCCCGAAATAACGTTTTGAGGTAGCCGTGCCATCAAAGCCTACTAAAACATCAATATCGCTGACTGGCCGCGCCTCATCACGCGCGGTAGAACCAAACAAGAGCAGATCGGTCATGCCGAAGCGGCGGATCAATTCAGGTTTGTGTAGAGTCAACAATTTCAAGGCTTCCGCTTTACGCATCATTTTCTCCACAGTCTGGAACATAACTCGGCCGTCGCGCTGCTGTCGGGTTGCGACGGCAGACAGATTAACAAATTGGCGTCTTCGATGGCAAGCGCCGCATCCTCATCGGACTGCGCCTCGATCACAGGATAAGTATCCGCCCCTGCCGCCAAACGTGCGGCTCATCTTCTGACGACAAGGGCTTGATTGAGCCGGATTTTCTGCCTCTATACTTTGGACGCTTTCACAACATGGGAAAAATCCATCCCCAAGGTATCGAAATGAGCCTTTCCACACTGAATTTTCACCCATTCCGAGCAGCGCAACTTCAATTAATCCTTTGTGGATTTCATTTCGCGTACCAGATAAACTTTAGCCTCATCTGCTTTCCAACATAGAGCACCAATCCATTACTGAAACTTACATATCCATCGACCGCGTTGACTTCGTCAACGATATGGCCGGAATAATTACTTCGCTGATTGGTCTTGTCGAACAAATCAATACCGCCCGTACTGCTGGAAATGCTCTTGCGCTGCGGTTCGTTTTTCTCGTTTACATCGATCAACAGCCGGACGGTACCATTGGTTTTGGTCGCGCTAATGCATTGCACCTGAATATAAGGCTGATTGAAGTCAGGATCATCCACTATCAAACTGACCTCAATGCGCTTCACCAGTTTCAGGTCATAAGCCTGCACCGGGTCAAGCTTGCAAACCAAATTATAACGGTTACGATGCGTTGCCGAATAGCGCAGGGTACACAGCGGATTCAAGCTGGCGATAGCTTTTTTGGCTTGCTCGCTTTCCATGTTTTGCGGCTCATCCAGCACCACAATCGGATGCAGCTGCAAATGGTACATCAATTAGGCGAATACCAATTTTCCTGTATGCACTGAACCACCTCAGGGAAAATCCGGAAATTTCCAATAAATTGAAATCGGTGACACCTGTGAATGGCATTTATTTTATGTTTTTCAGTAAGTTGAACCGTTGCTGTCCGGAAATCTCCCGACAGCAGTGTGAATTCATATGAAAATATATGAATTTATAAAGACATAAATCGGCTGTAAGCCTTGTATCTGGCGGAGAGGGCGGGATTCGAACCCCCGTTGGGATATTATCCCAAACACGCTTTCCAGGCGTGCGACTTAAACCGCTCATCCACCTCTCCGTAACTTTTGCACAGGCTGCAAGAAAGCCGGCTAGGATACCGCATCCTTCTGCGATGAGCAAGGTTTTCTAATTTTGCGCCTCCCTGTCTTATCTTTGTAAAAATTGGTATCATTGATACAATTTTAATGATTCTGCAATGTGTGGCTCAATGGCGCGCGCCGATATTTCCCTGCTTGAACAGCTCGCAACCAACAGTTCACCCTACTCCGATCCGCTCGCTCGTCTGGATTGGAACAAGCTTGATCTGAGCCTGCCGTGGCTGCCGGATACGGCTGTATCGTTATACGGTCTGGCGGAATACGAAGCCTTGCCGGAAATACAACGGATACGGCTATCGCAATACGAATTCACCGGGTTCATTCATGCCGGCATCTGGCTTGAAGCGATTTTTATCGAGCGCTTGTCCAAAAATCTGAAACATACGCAATCGACGCAGGAGCTCGCTTATTTTTTGCACGAGATTCGCGAAGAATCCGGTCATAGCCTGATGTTTATGAAACTCATGGAGTGCAGCGGGCTACGTTTGCCCGGCGTATGGCGCAATCGTCCATTTATTGCGGATTTCCTGGGCCGCCATACGCCGCTTGATTCCACTTTATTCTGGTTGGCCGTCACCATAGGCGAGGAAGTGCCCGATCGCCTGAACCGTTACATCCGTACTCAGGGCCAGGATCAAGTCGATGGCGTGATCCGCCAGATGTGCACCTTGCATGTCATCGACGAGGCCAGGCATATCGCGCATGGTCGGGACGCGCTGGAAGCAAGCCTGCTGCAAACTTCCGGGTGGCAGCGTAGATTGCTGACTCCTGTTGTGAACACGCTGATCCAGCAATTTACGCGCACATTCTATTTGCCGGGCGCCGATGTTTACGAACTTGCCGGGCTGAACCCGGGCAAACAGTGGCGCACTCTGGCGCAAAAAAATCCGGCGAGGCGGGAGTTCATCCTGAAATGCCTGAGCCCGACCTTGTATCTGCTGCGCAGCCACGGGTTTGATGTCCGCGATCCGGTACTGTAGTCGACCTGAGCAAGCCGGTGGCGCGTAACGGGGCAGTCAGATGGCTATCTCGCCGCTCTCGCCGGTACGAATGCGAATGACTTGTTCCACGTCACTGACGAAAATCTTGCCGTCGCCGATTTTACCGGTGCGAGCTGCGCGCAGAATGGCTTCGGTCGCCATGTCAAGCATGTTGTCCACCACCACCAGTTCGATTTTTATTTTCGGCAAAAAATCGACCATATACTCTGCCCCGCGGTACATCTCCGTGTGCCCTTTTTGCCGGCCGAATCCTTTGACCTCGGTCACCGTCAAACCGGTTACGCCGACTTCCGACAAGGCAGCACGCACTTCCTCCAGCTTGAACGGCTTGATGATTGCATCTATTTTCTTCATTAACTTGCCCTCGTGATTTGCGTTAACGCTAAGTGTTGGTATCGAACCGATTGGTAATCGGGTATCGCCTGTCTTTGCCGAAACCGCGCGGCGTGATCCGCACGCCAACGGCTGCCTGCCGACGTTTATATTCGCTGCGGTCTATCATCTGCACGACACGCCGAACTTCCTCGTCATTGAATCCGGCGGCAATGATCTGTGCAACACTTTGATCAAGTTCGGCGTAACGCTCGACAATGGCATCGAGGATGTCATACTCTGGCAGAAAATCCTGATCGGTCTGATCTGGGCGGAGCTCGGCCGATGGCGGCCGATCGATAATCCGTTGCGGGATCACCGGCGAAATCCGGTTGCGGTGTTGGCAGAGGCGATAAACCAGGGTCTTGGGCACATCCCGCAACAGCGCGAATCCCCCGGCCATATCGCCGTACAGGGTAGCGTAACCGACAGCCATTTCCGATTTATTGCCGGTAGTCACCACGAGCTGGCCGAATTTGTTGGACAACGCCATTAACAACACGCCGCGCACGCGCGCCTGTATGTTTTCTTCCGTCGTGCCGGTGGTCTGATCGACGAAAATCGGCGCCAGTTCTGCCAAAAAATGCTCGAACAACGGCTTGATTGGAACCTCGCTGTATTTTACGCCCAGCGTCGCGACCATTTCGCGCGCATCGGCAATACTGATATCGGCGGTAAAACCTGACGCCATCATGACGGTATACACTCTGTCGGCGCCCAGTGCATCGACCGCAATAGCCAGGGTCAGCGCGGAATCCACACCGCCGGATATCCCCAGCAGCACACCGGGAAACCGGTTTTTGTCGACATAATCCCGCAACCCCAGCACCAGCGCCTGATAAACGCTAGCCTCGGTTGACAAGGGCGGAGCGATGCTGCCTGCGAGCGGAGACACCTGCGCCAATTCGACAAAATGCAGATCCGCGCTGAATACATGGAATTGATGAGTGAGCTGGCCGTTGGCATTCATCGCGAACGAACCGCCATCGAACAGCAACTCGTCCTGCCCCCCGACCAGATTGCAGTAGACGACCGCCGTTCCGTTCTCTCTGATACGCTCCCGTATCACTTCGTAACGCTCTTCGAGTTTGCCGATGTGATAGGGCGACGCATTGAGTACCAGCAAGACTTCGGCGCCGGCCTGCGCAGCACAGCGCGGGGCTTCTTCGTGCCATACATCGGCACAGATATTGACGCCAAAACGCACGCCATCCTGCTCGAATACGCACGCGCGCGCGCCCGCAGTAAAATAGCGCGCCTCATCGAATACAGTGTGATTGGGCAGGCTGAATTTATGATAGATCGCCAGTATCTCGCCGTCGCGAAACACGGTCGCTGCATTGTAGAGATAGCCGTCGGCTCTGGCGGGATGCCCGATAACCAGTGTCATGCCGTGCGAGCAGGCGCGCAAATCATCGAGCTCGCGCTCGATCTGCTCGTTAAAATCGCCGCGAAACAACAAATCTTCAGGCGGATAGCCCGTTAGCGCCAATTCCGGCGTCAACAGAATGTGCGCGCCCGCCAGTTTCGCCCGTTCGATGGCGGCGGCGATTTTATCCCGGTTACCGCCGATATCGCCTACCGTTGCGTTGATCTGCGCGAGAGCGATTTTCATCGTTGCAGCGCCTGCATGACGGCGCGCCCCATGTCGGCCGGAGAAGCCGCAACCGTCACCCCGGCGTCGGCCAGGGCGCGCATCTTCATGTCCGCAGAACCGCTACCGGCGGCCATGATCGCGCCGGCGTGACCCATGCGCTTACCCACCGGCGCCGTACGTCCGGCGATGTAGGCGGCAACCGGTTTTGTGACATGCTGCCGGATATATTCGGCCGCCTCCTCCTCGCGCGTGCCGCCGATTTCGCCGACCAGGATGATCGCCGCTGTCTCGTCGTCCGCCTCGAACAGTGCCAGGCAATCAATAAAATCCAAGCCTTTGATAGGATCGCCGCCTATGCCGACACACGTGCTTTGCCCCAGCCCCAGTTGCGTAGTCTGATGAACAGCCTCATAGGTCAGGGTGCCGGAACGCGAGACGATACCGATTTTGCCGCGCTGATGAATAAAGCCCGGCATGATCCCGATCTTGCATTCGCCCGGAGTAATGACGCCCGGGCAATTTGGGCCGATCAGCTTTGCGCCATTTGCGCGCATGGCGGCCTTGACGTTCAACATATCGCGCACCGGTATGCCCTCGGTGATACAGACGATGAGCGCTATACCGGCATCGGCGGCCTCCATGATAGAATCTGCCGCATAGTTTGCAGGCACATAAATCACGCTCGCCTGCGCCCCGGTTGCGCGCACCGCCTCGCGCATGGTATTGAAAACGGGCAGGTCAAGATGCCGCTGTCCGCCTTTGCCGGGCGTGACTCCGCCAGCCATGCGGGTGCCGTAGGCGGCCGCCTGCTCGGAGTGAAACGTGCCTTGTTTGCCGGTAAAACCCTGGCAGATAACTGTTGTATTCTTGTCGACCAGTATGCTCATGCTGCTGCCCCTTTGACTGCGGCGACCGCGCGCCGTGCTGCATCGGTCAGATCGTCGGCGGTGATGACCGCCAGTCCGCTGGCGGCCAGTTTTTCCTTTCCGAGGGCAACATTGGTTCCTTCCAGCCGCACGATCACGGGCACCGACACGCCTACTTCCCGAATCGCGCTGATAATGCCCTCGGCAATGATATCGCAACGCGCGATACCGCCGAAAATATTCACGAGCACCGCTTTCACCTTGTCGTCGGACAAAATGATTTTGAGCGCACTGGCGACGGTTTGCGCCGTTGCGCTACCGCCCACATCGAGAAAATTGGCCGGTTTCGCGCCATGCAACTGAATCAGATCCATCGTTGCCATGGCTAATCCGGCGCCATTGACCAGACAGCCGATCTCGCCGTCAAGCGCAATGTAATTAAGTCCGGCCTGTTGCGCGGCGATTTCCTTGCTGTCGACCTGGCTGTCGTCGCGCATGTCGAGTAATTTTTTTTGCCGCCCCAGCGCGTTATCGTCCACCATCATTTTGCAGTCCAGCGCGACGATACGGTCATCGCGCGTGACGATGAGCGGATTGATTTCCAGCAGAATCAAGTCGGATTGCGTAAACAGCTCATATAATGCGGTCAACATACGCGTAAAATCAGCGATTTGCGCGGTCGGCAACCCTAGCTCAAACGCCAGGTTTCGACACTGGAACGGCTGCAGGCCCAGAACGGGGTCGCAGCTTTCGCGTAATATCTGATCGGGGCGGGTTTGCGCGACTTCTTCTATCTCCATGCCCCCCATGCTCGAGGCGATAACGACTACCCGCTCTGTCTCGCGATCGAGCACCAGGCTCAAATACAGTTCACGCGCGATGTCCAGGGTTTCTTCGACCAGTAATTGCCCGACATGCTGGCCTTCGGGCGCGTTCTGCACCGTGACCAGCCGCTTGCCCAACAAATCCGCCGCCGCCTCGTGCAGCGCCGCCACCGATTTGACCAGACGCACCCCGCCCGCTTTGCCGCGCCCGCCGGAATGGATCTGCGCCTTGACAACCCATGCCTCGCCCCCCAGATAACCGGTCGCGGCCAGTTCCGCGTGGGTCGGATCTTCAACCACGATGCCGCGTGGCGTATTGAGTCCAAATTCGCGCAATAACTGTTTAGCTTGATATTCGTGTAAATTCATTTCTGCCGTCTAAATAATTGAGTAAAAACACTGTAACGCGATTTTGCCGCAACTTCCGCCTCAAGGCAGTTGCAAAATAAACACCGCCCCCTCGCCCTGTTCCTTATTATGCAGCGATAACGCGCCCGACCGTCCGTGGTTGACGTGCGCCTGTGCGATCATGGCCGCAAAAAACAATCCCAGCCCGGTTGCGCCCTGCGAGACCTTGGCCCAGGTCGTCATGGGCTGCTCCAGAATCCGTTGCGGGAAACCGCCGCCGTCGTCCTCTACCGTCAACCTCAGCGCGCCATCGGCGACCATCGCGCCTATGACGATACGGTGCCTGGCGTAACGCAACGCGTTATGGACCGCATTGAGCATCGCCATCTCAACCAGATCGCGATCAAAAAACCAGTAACCCGGCACGTCTTCTTCGCGCATCTCGATCACGACGCGCCCGTCCGCCAGTATCGCCGCATTACGCACAAACTCCGCAATAAAATCGCCCGGACTATGCGCCTTGAGGGTAAGCTCCAGCTTCTCGGTCTGCAACTCGAACAACAACAGCATCTGCACCATGCGATCATTAACCCGTTGACATAACAATCGGGCATCGGCTAGCCCGACCTGGCTGGATTCCATCGCATCAAGCCGTAACATCAGTTGCAGCATCAGATTTTTGATTTCATGTATGTTCGACGCCAGCAAAACCTTCAGATCCATGGCAGGCGCATCAATGAGTTGCACTAGTCTTCACTCCGTATTTTTGACCGACGCCTTTTAGCAAGGCGCTGATTTTTTTAAACTTGTCCAAACCCGCGTGTTTAGCAGCATGTTGTTCCAACAGCTCGCTGGCCAATTGCATATTGGCTTCATTCCAACCATTACGATCGCTCTCCACGATCAGGGCATTGGCCGCGTTCAGAGCTACCTGCACATTGTGCGGCATCTGCCTCGATGCGGTCACCAGCAGCTCTATCGAACCTGCCAAATCGCCGTTTTTCGCCAGCATCACACCTTCGTTATTCAGTTTGATCACTTCATTAACACTGCTTTCTATCAAAGCCTGACTTTCATCGGCGCGCCCAACGCCATCGAGCATCCGGCGTACTTCCGACTGTATTTTCTCGTCATCGTAAAAATTGCTCATCATGTCCTTGATGAGTGCTCTGGCTTCACCCTCTTTGCCATTCAAAAAACAGCCCTTGGCCAGATCGACAGCGACACTGTCACCCAACGCGATACCGTGCTCCGCTTTCACCGCCAGCGCGCGTGCCAGAGCCTGCTGCGATTGCGCTGGCTTGTCCGCGGCATGATAAACCAGGCTCTCCATCACGGCGCTGGTCAATTCGAGTTCAGGGGTACTATCGAATGATTTCTTCGCGCTCGCTATCGTGTCGAGCGCGGCGTCGTGTTTGCCGTCATCGAGCAAGACGCGGCTCAAATTGACGAAATCCTTGTGGTCGCGGAAATACGAGTTCTTACCCTTCTCGACAACCACACCGAACGCCTGCGCCGCCCGCGTCAGGTCTCCGTTACGATAGGCGATGTCGCCCATCGCGCTTTGCCGCGACAAGCTCTGCGGCGATACCGCCACGGCTTTTTCCAGTACTGCCTGAGCCAGTTGCAGATTCCCGTGTTCCTCGTGCGTTTTTGCCAGCGTATCGTAAGCTTGCAGATACTGCGGCGTATCGCCTATGAGCAATTCCAGGGTCGCTATGGCGGTCTCGGGTTCGCCCGCCAGATTCAGCGTCTTGGACAATCCCAGTCTTGCCCACGGAATCGCGCGCATGGCGACCACTTCTTCGTACAAACGCCTGGCCTCCTCGTGCCTGCCCAGCTCGATGAGCAATTCACCTTTCACACGCATCAAATCCATCGTGAATTTGCTTTTGAGCGCGAGCACGCGATCGCATTCCGCGATCGCCTGCTCGGTCTTGCCCGCAGCAGTCAACTGATAAAGACGGATGAACTGCTCCTTTTTTTCGAAAGCGCGCTCCAGCCGGATGCTCATGGTTTCAGCGGTAAACGGTTTGAGCAGATAGTCGTCCGGCGCGAACTCGGCACAGGAAACGACTTTTTCATAGCTGCGCTCGGCAGTCACCATCAGGAAAACAACCGAAGGCGAGATAAGTTCGCTGCGCCGTAACTGTTCCAGGACTTGCTGGCCGTCTTTGCCGTCGCCCAGACAATAATCGCAGACTATGATGTCGAAGTCGCGTTGCCGTATCCGAAACACCGCCTCGTTCGCCGAATTCGACGATTCGCAACGCGATATGCCGAAATTATTCAGCGTCATACGTAATGAGGAACACATGGCGGGGCTGTCATCAATGATCAGGACTCTCTTTTTACTGAAATCTATCATCTCATTTCACATCCCAATTGAGTAAACATGCCTGCACAGAGCGCTCGACAGCACCCGAACCAGACAAGACGACCGGTTTGCGGAAAAAACGGACCCGGACCCGAATCACACGGCAACCGGCGCTTTTATCGCCGGATAAGGATCATAGTTTAACAGTTCAAAATCTTCAAACTTAAATGCAAATAAATCAGTTACCTCAGGATTGATACGCAGGGTCGGCAACGCCCGCGGCTCGCGGCTCAACTGCAGCGCCGCCTGTTCCATATGATTGGAATACAGGTGGGCGTCGCCCAGAGTATGGACGAAATCACCGACCTTCAGACCGCTGACCTGTGCGACCATCATGGTTAGCAAGGCATAACTGGCGATATTAAAAGGCACTCCCAGAAATATATCGGCGCTGCGCTGGTAAAGTTGACAGCTGAGTTTGCCGTCGGCGACATAAAACTGGAAAAACGCATGGCACGGCGCCAGCGCCATCTGATCGAGTTCGGCCACGTTCCAGGCCGAAACGATGATGCGACGAGAATCCGGGTTGGTTTTCAGATCGTGCAATACGCGTGCGATCTGATCGATATGCCCGCCTCCCGCAGCGGGCCAGCTACGCCATTGTTTGCCGTAAACCGGTCCCAGATCGCCCTGCGCATCGGCCCACTCGTCCCAGATCGTGACGCCGTGCTCTTTCAAATAGCGGACATTGGTATCGCCACGCAAAAACCACAGCAGTTCATGGATAATCGAACGCAAGTGGCATTTTTTGGTCGTCACGAGCGGGAACCCGAGGCTCAAGTCGAAACGCATTTGATAACCGAAGACCGAGACTGTACCCGTCCCGGTACGATCGGACTTGATCGCGCCGTGCTCTCGCACGTGGCGCATTAAATCCAGGTATTGACGCAAGAAACTACTCCCCTAATTGTAAACGGCGCCTCATCACATCGGCGATGCCGAGCGCCAATTGCAGCCAGCGTTGCGCCAGTTCCGGCGGCAGATGCTCGCGCAATGTCGCCTCGAACAGTTGCAGCCAGCGTTGCAACGCCTCCGCGGTCACGCCCAAGGCCCGGTGCCGCGCCAGTATATCAAAAGCTCGCGGCTGACCCAGCTTGCCGCCCATCGCAGTCCACCAGAAATCGGCAATCAACGCCTCATGCTCGGTAAAATCTCCCATACCCACGAAAAAAAGCCGCATCATGTCCTCGGCCTGCAGGCGGCCGTAGAAATCATGCACCACGACAGCCACCTGATCGCGCCCAATCTGTTCGCACAAGGCGACCAACCTACGCGGCGGGGAGGCTGCGCCAATCTCCATCGATTAACCCCTGTAATGGCTGATACTGTTGCTTATAAGTCATTTTTCTGCTGCCGTCCACCCAGTAGCCAAGATATAGGTACGGCAGTCGCAACTGCCGGGCCAAATCGATCTGCCATAACACGTTAAATACGCCAAAACTGCGGGCGGGCAGAGCAGGATTAAAAAACGTATAGACGGCCGACAAACCGTCGTCCACGCTGTCGACGACGCTGATCATCTGTAGCAGATCGCCTTCGCGGAAAATCAGCAAATGCGTGTCAACATGGCTGGCAACCAGAAAATGCGCATACTGCTCCCTGTCGTCGTGATCCATGCCGCCACCCGCATGACGCACGCCCTGATAACGCTGATACAGATCGAAATGCTCGGGATCGAAATACGGCGACCGCATGGTCACATCGAGCGTCGCATTGCGTTTCATGGCGCGTTTCTGCGACCGGTTCGGCGTAAACTCGTCAACCGCCACGCGCACAGGCACGCAAGCCTGGCAACTGCCGCATTGCGGGCGATAGGTAAACAGGCCGCTACGCCGAAATCCGGCGCGAATCAGCTGGCTGTAAGCGTCGGTATTGACCAGGTGCGCTGGCGTCGCGACTTGCGAACGCGCGGTGCGGTCCGGCAAATAGCTGCACGGATACGACGAAGTCAGATAAAACTGCAACTGCGCCAGGGGAGGAATATCGTTTAATCGCGTCATTCGATTCAGCCCTTATCAAACTGCCAGGATGGCGCAGGCAGGGCGATCCCGTTTGCCAGCAACCGCATGAATTCGTCGCGCGGAATCTCTGCTGCGCCGAACCGCGCCAAATGTGAGGTGTTCATTTGACAGTCTATGAGCTCGAACTGCCACCGCTGCAACTGTCGCACCAGATGTACGAAGGCGATTTTCGACGCATCGCTGACCCGGGCAAACATGGATTCGCCATAAAATACGCGTCCCAGAGACACGCCGTATAACCCGCCTGCCAATTTTCCGTCTATCCAGGTTTCAATACTATGCGCAAGTCCGAGTCTATGCAATGCCGTATAAGCCTCGACCATTTCCCCGGTAATCCAGCTCCCCTCCTGCCCCGCGCGCGGTGCGCCGCAAGCCCGTACCACCGTCTCAAACGCCGTATCCACGCGAACCTCGTAATCTGGCCGGCGCATGACCCGGAGCAGAGAATGCGGCACATGCAAAGCATTCGGAAACAACACCATACGCGGGTCCGGACTCCACCATAAAATCGGCTGCCCAGGATTAAACCAGGGGAAAATTCCCCGGCTGTAAGCGCGAATCAAACGCTGAGCAGACAAATCCCCTCCCGCCGCCAGCAAGCCGGGCGTTTCCTGCAACGCC
>DAICZK010000007.1:0-6395 GCA_027311185.1 Sulfuriferula sp. | reverse complement strand
GAAAATCCATGGTGTGTGATAAATAAGACAGCACGCTCAATTTTACCCCAGGCTAAACAAGCCACACTTGACAAAATTTAATAAAGAGATATGGTTATCCTCATAACTTATTTGAGAGAAGTTGGTCATGACAAATCTGGTTCACATGCTGCTCACCGGCCGTACCGGCTTAATGAGTCTGTTTACGGTCGTTTTCCCAGTTGGCATGATGGCTTGGTTCACCTGGTGGTTCATTAAAAAATCCGGCGACAATAACAAGAAGAAATAGTCCCGGCTATTTCAAGAGATTTAACCCACCCTCCGATGCAAGAGTCCGACCCTACCGGCGGGCTGCTTGCATCGCTGCCAGATCCGCGACGACTTGACCAGGATTCGTGGCGGCATTCACCGACAGATACACTTTGGCTATTCTGCCTTCCGGATCGATAATAAACGTGTTGCGCCGGGCAAACCTGATCACGAACAAATCGACGATAGAACCGTAACGTGCCGCCAACGCTCCGCCCTTGTCCGCAAGCAGCGGGAACGGCAGGTGGTGCTTGCTCGCGAATTCGGCGTGAGAGTCCTGATCGTCCACGCTCACGCCCAGCACGGCTGCGCCAAGGCGATTAATCTTAATAATATCATCACGATACTGACAAGCCTCGGTCGTGCAATACGGGCTTTCATCCTTGGGGTAAAAATAGATAACCAGCCATTTGCCGCGATAATCCGCGAGTTTGCGCACGATACCCGCCTGGTCGCCCAAAGCGAAATCCGGTGCCATCTGGCCGACACCTGGCGCGTCGGCAGCCTGGGTATTGCGTACCCAGATCATGCCTAAGAATAGCAGCAACCCCGCCAACAGCATTATTTTCATAGAAACTCCCCTCCGCGCGCGGGCTGCGCCCATAGCCGCATGCCCAGCGCCGCACACAATGCCAGCAAACCCGCGTAGCGAAACGCAAACCCTGCACCCTGCCAGTGCCACATCCAGCCAAACAGCAACCCCGCCGGAATTGCTGCAACGCCTATCATCAAATGATACCAGCCGAATGCGGTGCCGCGATAGGTTGCACCGGCGAAATCACTGATCAGTGCGCGCTCCGGCCCTTCGGCAAATCCCGCGAGAGTACCATAGATCAGGGTCGCTACCCACAATTGTGGCTGGCTGCCGACCCAGCCCAGCGCCAGGAAACAAAGCCCGAAACCGGCCCAGGCGAACAAAATCACCGGGTTACTGCCGAATTTGTCGGCGAGCTCTCCGCCACGCAGCGAAGTCAGCGCCTTGGTCAGATTCAACAACGCCCAGAGTAACAGCAACGTCACCACACTCATCCCCAACTCGTGGCCGCGCAACACGATAAAAGTTTCGGAAACCCGGGCAAAAGTAAACAGAATCAGCATCCATAAATAACGCTGCAACGCGACCGGCAAATCCCGCCAGCGCCCTTTCGGCAAGGGCTCAGCAGGCGCATCGCGCCGCACCGTAACAGAGTCGCCGATGCCAAAGGCGATCAGCAGCACGCCCACCAAACCGGGCAACGCCGACCACAAAATCACCTGAGTCAAGGACAGGCCCGACCAGGCGAGTATTGCCGCCGCGATCAGACTGCCGCCGACCGCGCCCGCATTGTCGAACGCGCGATGCAAGCCGAACGCGAGACCGCGGATTTCCGGCGGCGACACATCGACGATCAAGGCATCGCGCGGCGCGCTGCGCAGCCCCTTGCCGACCCTGTCCAGACTGCGCAACAACAATAATACCGGCCAACTCCCGGCCAGGCCGAACAAGGGTCTGGCGATGTTCGACAAGCCGTAGCCCAGTACAGCCAAGCCCTTGCGTCGCCCCCCCAGCGCGTCGGAACGACGCCCAGACCATAATTTTAGCAACGACGCCACGGCATCGGCCACGCCTTCTATCAGACCCAGCGCAACCGGCCCGGCAGCCATGATTGACACCAGCAAAACCGGTATCAGCGGCACCACCATTTCGGAGGCCAGATCGTTAAAAAAGCTGACCAGACTAAGTATGATTACCGCACGCGGCAATCGTGAGATCGACATATTTGTTCCTGACCGCCTTATGAACCGCGGGATAATCAGATAGAATACAGGCGCGCCCCGGTAGCTCAGTGGATAGAGCATTCCCCTCCTAAGGGAAGGGTCACACGTTCGATTCGTGTTCGGGGCACCAGATCAGATTTTTACAGTTCTATAAGGCGCATAATTAACTGTTTATATTGAAAAGTAAATAGAAACCCAACAACCTCAAATTCTTATTGCCAACCTGCCTATTTTGCAGTAACTGAGGTTCCCCTTATTTTTCGTCTTCCAAGGAATGGGTTTCATGCTACCAGTTTTTCCACATGCTGAGCTATCCTCCAGTCATCCAGGAACCGGATTGGCGACTTGTAACCAAGGCTGGAGTGCATCCGTTTCCGGTTGTAGAACGTTTCGATGTATTCAAAGCTGACTGCCATCATTTCAGCCCGTGGCGCGAAACGCACGCCATGTATCCGCTCGTTTTTGAAGCTGTTGAACCAGCTTTCCGTCGGAGCGTTATCCCAGCAATTGCCCTTGCGGCTCATCGAAAAGGTGATGCCAAATTCGGCGAGTTTGTCCTGAAAGGCGTGGCTGGCGTATTGGCTGCCCCGATCGGAGTGATGCATCAGACCGGGTGCTGGCTTTCTGCGGAACCATGCCATAGCCAGGGCATCCGTCACGATGTCCGCTGTCATGCGAGGCTTCAGTGACCAGCCCACTACCTCGCGGTTAAACAGATCAAGCACAATCGCCAGGTACAGCCAACCCTCGTTTGTCCACAGGTAGGTTATGTCGAAAGTCCAAACCTGATTGGGCGCTGCGGGCGTGAAGTTTAGATCGAGCAGATTGTCTGCGACCGGCAGACCGTGCTTCGAATCGGTCGTGACCTTGTAGCGCCGTTTGTGGCGTGCATGGATGCCGTTCTCCCGCATCAGACGTTCCACTCTTTCCTTGCTGGCAGAGAATCCTCGCGCCTGCAATTCCAGAACCATCCGAGAGCTGCCGTAGGCTCCCTTGAGTTCGACATGAATGGCACGGATCAGCGACAGCATCTGCGCTGCCGTCAAACGCTTCCGATCCGGCGACCCACCGCGCTTCCATGCCCGGTAACCGCTCACGCTGACCTCCAGCACTTCACACATCTCAACCAAGGCAAATGCCTGCCATTGCATGTCAATCCAGGCGTACTTCACAGCGCATCCCTCGCGAAGTATGCCGTCGTTTTTTTAGAATTTCGTTCTCGCGCTTGAGCCGGATATTTTCCGTACGCAGCCGTGACAATTCGATCTCCTCAGGGGTGACCTTCCTGGTGCCAACTCCGTTAAGCTTGCCCTCTGCTGCGGCCTTGACCCAGTTACGCAGCGTCTGTTCAACCAGGCCAAGTTCCTTGGCAACCGCGCCAACAGTCTGGCCGTCCTTCACCCGCTTGACCATCAATTCCTTGAACTCCCTCGTATATTCCTGCTTCGGTATCTTCATCGCCTTCCTTCCAATTTGATCGTGATTTTACATCATCTTTGGAAGACGAAATTTCGGGGGAAGCTCATGTGGAGATATCCTTAATTATAAACCTTTCCTGATTTAATCAACAAAGACTTTACCCGGAACGAGCGAAACGAGAATCCCGATCGGTATTGCCTTTAAAATGTCTGCGAAGGATTCCTGTTTAAAACGCCCATTTTATGACAGTTATGTTATAAATACGGCACAGGTATGTACGGTATAGCACCGAAGTCCGCCATCGAAATTGAGACCATCAAATTACTTATTACTACAATTCGTCGACAAAATGACACATCGAGCGCTAAAAAAATTAGCTTATGGCTTGGGGACGCTGTTTTTAATCCTGGTTCTTTTTGCCATTTTTTTCGACTGGAACTGGCTGCGTCGCCCCATCGAGCGATTCGTCACCGATAAAACCGGCCGGACGCTGCTTATCAAAGGCAACCTCCATGTACAGTTGGGCTGGCCGATTATCCGCTTTCAAGTAGGCGACGTGACCTTTGCCAATCCTCGCTGGGCCGCGCAGCCACTGATGCTATCGGTAAAACGCATCGACAGCGGCATTAATCTTTCGCGTTTATTCGATCGCGAGGTTCTGATCCCTAACGTCCGTCTGGAGCAACCGCTCATCTTTCTCGAAATATCTCCTGACGGCCGTAAAAACTGGCTGTTGGACCGCAAACAGAAAAATTCCGGCGCAGCACCTACCATCGGCAATATTTTACTCGATAGAGGACAAATCACCTTTCTTCAGCCTGCGCAACATACCGATATTGTCGCATTATTGTCGACGCGACAAATCGCTCCCGGGCGATCCGCCGGCGACATCGCGTTCAGTGCAACCGGAAAACTCAAAGGCATGCCCCTTAAAGCAAGCGGTAACGGCGGCCGCATTCTATCGTTAAACGATCAAACTTTACCTTATCGCTTGAATATCGCAGCGCAACTGGGTCAAACCGAGATCAAGGCCGCCGGCACCATCACCAATCTCGCCCGTTTCAGCGCCGTGGATCTGGATGTCGCCCTCAGCGGCGCAAGTCTTGATCAACTCTATCCGCTCATAGGCATTATCTTGCCGCGCACGCCTGAATATGCGACCAAAGGCCATTTATTTCATAGCGATAAAAAATGGCAATACCAAAATTTTGCCGGTCGTATAGGCAAGAGCGATATTGAAGGTAATTTTTCCGTGGATCAAAGCAGCCGGCGCCCATTTTTGAGCGGAAATTTAACCTCAAAATTGCTGGATTTAGCCGATCTGGGGCCGCTCATCGGGAAGAAACCGTCGCTACCGGCACCGAAATCCGGAAAAAAAACCGCTGCGGATACGCAGGGCTCAGAGAAAGAAGCAAAATCCGATGTATTACCCGATCAGCCCTTTAGAACGCGACGGTGGTCCAAGATGAATGCCGATGTGCTGATCCATGCCGCGCACATAGAGCGAAAAAAAGCTTTGCCCATCGAGAATCTGACGACGCGCATTCAGCTGCGCGATTCGATCCTCACGCTCAATCCGCTCGATTTCGGAGTCGCTGGCGGCAATCTGGCGGGTGCGATCACGCTGGATGGGCAACGCAATCCGATTCATGCTTCGATCATGATTCATGCGCGCAAATTGTTGCTCAAAAAACTTTTCCCGACCGTCAAATTATCTAAAACCAGTATCGGTCAAATTAACGGCGATTTCGATCTGACCGGTAACGGAGACGCCGTCAAACAAATGCTGGGCACCGCCAACGGTAAATTCGTCCTGTTGATCGATAGCGGTGAAATCAGCAAAATGATGCTGGAAACGGCCCAATTGCATTTATGGGAAATGCTGGAAACCAAACTGTTCGGCGATAAAAACATCAAAATCGATTGCGCTATTGCCAATTTTAATGTCAATAACGGCATATTTCAAACCAAAACCCTGCTCCTCGATACGGATATAACGACAGTCATCGGCAGCGGCGATGTAAATATGCATCAGGAAAGTCTGCATATCGACCTTAAACCGCATACCAAAGTCATCAGTCCGATTGCCCTACGCACGCCGATCTACATCCGCGGTACGTTTGCCAAGCCGAATATTACCGTCAATAAAACCGATCTGGCTTTGCAAGGCGCCGGAGCGGTGGCGTTGGGGGCTATCAATCCCTTACTCGCCATTATTCCTTTGATCGAGACCGGGCCCGGTAAAAACAGCGAATGCGGCAAATTGATCGACCAGGCGCAAACGGCACGCGGCAAAATCAATAGCTCTTCTGCCGGAAAAATGCCAACTCCGGCTACGACCAATACGCAATCGCCCCCGCAACACCCATGACCGTACCGTCAAACCGGACAAACAATCCGAAACATCAAAAAAATCCCGACCGTATTCAAACCGGTCGGAATAGCCGAACGGTCTCGCTTATCGTATCATCCCAGATCCGGCGATTGAGCGCTTATTAGTGATTCAAGCTATCGAGAATGAATAGAAATGGTGTTATTTAACGCTCACCTTGACGCTCTACGTGTCCTCCAATCGCCGGTTCCAGGATCAATTCCCCGGCTTCATGACCACTTTGGTCCAGCCGTCATTGCGTTCGCCGAAGTTTTTATACCCTTCAGCCGCTTGTTCCAACGACAATTCGTGCGATATGACAAAGGAAGGATGCGCTTTATCGGCCTCGATCAAATCGCGCAATTGCCGGTTATAGGCTTTTACGTTTGCCTGACCGGTTGCGATGCGCTGCCCTTTCATCCAGAATTCGCCGAAGTCGAAGGCTAATCGGCCCTTTTTCGCTAATTTGTCCTGTGCGCCGGGGTCGTCGGCAATGAAGACGCCGACCACACCGAGCGTACCCGTTGCATGCACCGTTTTGACCAGATTGTTCATGGTC
>DAICZK010000079.1 GCA_027311185.1 Sulfuriferula sp. | reverse complement strand
CCACATTGATCAGCGTTCGCTCAAATGCCTGCGTCAGGCCGTCGATGATGCCCGTTTCCCCGCGGCTCAACGCCTCGTCCGCGGTTTGCCCTAGCGCCTGCAGCCAGTTACCCTGTGCCGGAGCAGCACTGCCGGCGTTAAGAATTTCCGGCGGCAGATCGGAAACATCGACATTATTGCCCGGTGCCATGACGGTGAGCCAGTGACAGACATTTTGTAATTGACGCACATTGCCGCTCCAGCTGAACTGACTCAGGTGCCTGATTGCCGACTCGGACAATTTTTTTGCCTCAATACCCTGCTCCTGCGAACTCTTTTGCAAAAAATGGCGCGCCAGCAAGGCGATATCCTCCCTGCGCTCGCGCAACGCGGGCAGGCGCAGGCGTATCACATTCAGGCGGTGATAAAGATCTTCGCGAAACAGACCCGTTTTTACGCACGCCTCCAGGTCCTGGTGCGTCGCCGCAATGACGCGAACGTTGACCTTGATGGGTTGATGACCGCCGACGCGGTAAAACTGGCCGTCCGCCAATACGCGCAGCAAGCGGGTCTGGAGCTCGGCAGGCATATCGCCGATTTCATCGAGAAACAAGGTACCGCCGTCCGCCTGTTCAAACCGCCCACGACGCTGTACCGCTGCACCCGTAAATGCACCACGCTCGTGCCCGAACAATTCGGATTCCAATAAATCCTTGGGAATCGCCGCGGTGTTGAGCGCGATAAACGGCTTGTTCGCGCGCGGGCTGTGACGATGCAGCGCCGACGCGACCAGCTCCTTGCCGGTGCCCTACTCTCCCGTGATCAACACCGTGGTGTGCGATTGCGATAAACGACCTATGGCGCGAAACACTTCCTGCATGGCCGGGGCCTGACCGAGTATCTCGGGCACTCCCTCCAGATGCACGGCATCAACCGCATCGTCGACGCGCATGCTCTCGTCGATCGCGCGCCGTATCAACTCGATGGCGTGATCGACATCGAACGGCTTGGGCAGGTATTCGAACGCGCCGCCCTGAAATGCCGCTACGGCCGATTCCAGATCGGAATAGGCCGTCATGATTATGACTGGCAGCTTAGGGAAGCGGACTGTCAGCTGTTGCAATAAATCCAGCCCGGAGCCCCCCGGCATGTGAATATCGCTCACCACTACTTGCGGCGGATTAAGCTCCAGTGCAGCCTCGGCTTCGGATACCGAGGCATAACTGGAAAATGCAATGCTTTCACGTTGCAGTGCTTTTTCAAACACCCAGCGGATAGAGCGGTCGTCGTCTATGATCCAAACAGGTTTTGTCATGATAAGAGCCATCGCTATAAAAAGGTCTAGGTTTGCCCCAGAGGGAGCAATAAGGTAAAGCAGGTATATCCTGGTCGGCTTTCCACTTCTATGGTACCGTGATGCTGATGCACAAAGGTCTGCGCGAGCGTCAGCCCCAGACCGCTACCGCCCTCGCGCGCAGACACCAGCGGGAAGAAAATCCTGTCGCGTATCGAGTCGGGTATGCCCGGGCCGTTATCGGTAATCTGTACCTGCACGGCCAGCGGATAACGCTTCATCGCCAGCGTGACTTGGCGCACGATGCGGGTGACCAGACCGATTTCGCCCTGTCCGTTCAACGCCTGTACGGCATTGCGCACGATATTGAGCACGACCTGGATCAACTGTTCGCGGTCGCCGACAATATCGGGAATGCTGATGTCGTAATCGCGGCGTATCGTCAGCCCCTTTGGAATCTCCGCCAGCGTCACGCTGCGCACGCGTTCGAGCACCTCATGGATATTCAGCGCGTTAATCTGCGGTAGCCGATGCGGCGTGAGCAATCTGTCCATCAGCGACTGCAAGCGGTCGGACTCCTGAATAATCACCTGAGTATATTCGCGATTCTCCGGAGAGAGTTCGTGCTCGAGCAATTGCGCCGCGCCGCGTATGCCGCCCAATGGATTTTTGATTTCGTGCGCCAGATTACGCACCAGCTCGCGGTTGGCCTGCTGCTGTAACAGCATATGCTCGTCACGCACGACCTTAAGCTGTTGATCCATTGCGTGAAATTCCAACATAAATGCCGCTTCCGGGCTCTCGATCGGGGTGAACGTCGCGCTGACCTGCAGATTTTTGGAAGCGCCTTGTACGCTAAGTTCATGTTCGGTAAAACTGGCGTTGTGGCTCAGCGCGTAATCGAGCGCCGCATCGAGCTGCTGAGGCTGAAAGAACAGCTCGGCCAGCGACAATCCGATTACCTGCGACGCGCTCAGCGCGAGCAGGTTTTCCGCCGCGGGATTGATATAGCGGACGCGACGTTGGTCATCAAGCGCCAGTACGGCAGTAGCCAGCCATTCCAGCCCGTCAAAACAGGATGTCAGCGGTTCCATGCGACTAAACGACAGAATTTGAAATAAGGTATTACACTCGAAGACGGCATGATCGTTATTCGCAAGAAGTTAATACAGGATAAGCAAGTTTTAAACCAGCCTGGGGAGAGGAGCGATAAACGCCGCGGCGCGTAAGCAAGAATGCCGGGCGGCAATTGCCAAAACAACCCGTACACGTGATTTACCGGATACTGCCGAGCTCTTTTCCAAGCGCCCGGATGTTGTCGCGATGCAGTTTCACTGCGCCCTCCAGTTTGTCCGTGCGCGAGACATAAGCCGGACTGCTGGTCAATTCACCCGCATGCGGGCTCACGCCCGCTTTTTTCGCCGCCACAGCATCAGCCAGAGCCTGCTCCTCGGTATGCAACTCGCTTTGCAAAATGCTACGCCGCAAATCGTCGCGCCGGTTTTGCGTGCCGGCATCGACGCGAGGAAAAGCGACCGGCTCCCGCGTGGGCGAGTTTTTCTGCGCCGAATGCGCTGCCCGCGCCGCCGCAGGCAGTGGGCCCAAATTCAGGCGCCGCGCGCCCTTGATCGGCCGGTCGGTATAGGTGACCTGACCCGACGCGTCGACGCTTTTGTAAATGTCGGCACGCGCGGTCAACACCGCACAGCACACTAAAACCAAGACGAAAAATCTCATGTATTCATTCCCGCAGGAAGGCAACGCCGAGTGTAAGGCAAGCACCGCCGAGATGCAATTGCATAACCGTTGCAACGGATCTGTCGGCTCATTCAAATCCGGCGAAAACACCGACCGGCGTATGCAGAATCCATGAAACGAAAAAGGGGCAGCACAAGCCGCCCCTTTTTTGGGTTATCGCCCCGTCACGATGATTACAAAGAATAATACATTTCAAATTCGACAGGGTGGGTAGTCATGCGGAACCGCGTAACCTCTTCCATCTTCAGCTCGATATAAGCATCAATCATTTCATTGGAGAACACCCCGCCGCGGGTCAGAAACTCGCGATCTGTATCCAGCGCCTCGAGCGCCATTTCGAGCGAATGACAGACCTTGGGGATCTTGGCTTCTTCTTCGGGCGGCAGATCATACAGGTTCTTGTCCGCGGCGTCGCCTGGGTGCAGCTTGTTCTGTATCCCGTCCAGACCCGCCATCAACATCGCGGTAAAAGCCAGATAAGGGTTGGCGGAAGGATCTGGAAAACGCACTTCGATACGACGCGCTTTTTCGCTAGGCACATAAGGGATGCGGATCGAAGCAGAACGATTCCGGGCAGAATAAGCCAGCATCACCGGCGCTTCGAAGCCTGGAACCAGACGCTTGTAGGAATTGGTGCCAGGATTGGTGATTGCATTCAACGCTTTGGCGTGCTTGATAATGCCGCCGATATAATAGAGCGCCAGTTCGGACAGCCCCGCATAGCCGTTACCCGCGAACAGGTTTTTGCCGTCCTTCCAGACCGATTGATGCACATGCATGCCCGAACCGTTATCGCCAACGATAGGCTTGGGCATGAACGTCGCTGTCTTGCCGTATGCATGTGCGACATTTTGAACGACATATTTCAGTGTTTGGGTCCAGTCGGCGCGCTTGGTCAGGGTGCTGAACATGGTGCCGATTTCGCATTGTCCGGCGGTCGCCACTTCGTGGTGATGCACTTCAACCGGCACGCCCATTTCTTCAAGCGCGAGGCACATGGCGGAACGGATGTCGTGCAGACTGTCGACTGGAGGAACCGGAAAATATCCGCCTTTGACTGCCGGGCGATGGCCCATGTTGCCACCTTCATATTTTTCGTCCGAACTCCAGGATGCTTCCTCGGAATTGATTTTAACCGAGCTGCCGGACATGTCGGTTTTCCAGGTAACGGAATCGAACACGAAGAATTCTGGCTCGGGACCAAAATAAGCGGTATCGCCGATACCAGTCGATTTCAGGTACGCTTCGGCACGTTTGGCAATGGAACGCGGGTCGCGATCATAGCCTTTCATATCGGAAGGCTCAATGACGTCGCAGGTCAGAAGGAGCGTAGACTCATCCATGAACGGGTCCATACGTGCACTATCGGGATCGGGCATCAAGAGCATGTCGGAAGCCTGAATACCCTTCCAGCCAGCGATAGAAGAACCGTCGAAAGCGTGACCATCGGTAAACTTTTCGTCGGTAAACTGCTTGACCGGCACGGTGACATGCTGCTCTTTACCGCGAGTATCCGTAAACCGAAAATCAACGAACTTTACATCGTTATCCTGAACCATTTGCATTACATCGGCGACAGCCATTGAGCTCTCCTCACACTGAAATTTAATATCAAAAAACAATCCTGGCTAAAACAGCCCTCTAATCAAGCAATATTCATGCCGGCATATACCGCGCACTAGCAGCATGCCTTTCCGCCTGAGATTATGCGTGTTCCGCCCCGTTGGTGTAAAGCATATTTAATCGCCTTTCGTTAAAAAATACAGTATCGCAACGCACTAAATATGTGCACAACAACTACATTTGCACCAATATAGAGCGTGATGATGATTTAACCTATAAATCGCGGTCTCGCATTTCAACATTCCTGTTCAGTTAACTCAAACTGCCTTTTTCTGTCGCCCGGCAACGGGATTGGCGCCCGGTCGCGGCAATATGCCCTATAATCGAGGAAACAGTAATATTTGGAGACGAAACCCATGCCTACGCTGAACGATATCTTGCTCACCGCACAGAAACGCGCACTGGCCGCCGATCTACCCTATTCGGGAGCGCTTACCCCGCAGGAAGCTTATTACGTATTCGAGCACGCGCCCGGCGCGGTCATTGTCGATGTCCGCAGTCACGCCGAACTCGATTTCGTCGGCATCATACCCTCGGCAACTTCCATCGAATGGCTCACCTACCCGGACTGGGAATTCAATCACTATTTCATGACGCAACTCAAAGCCACGGTAGACCCCGAAGCGCTGGTCATGTTTATCTGCCGCAGCGGGCATCGCTCCGATCAGGCCGCAGAAGCCGCACAAACGGCGGGTTATGCCTCGTCCTACAATATCCTCGAAGGCTTCGAAGGCGACAAGGACGGCGACGGACGGCGCGGACAAAAAAACGGCTGGAAAGCGGCGCAATTGCCCTGGACGCATAAATAAACCGCCCGGGCTGCGTGCTAGCCAGATGAGCCGCAGTCAACCCCTGCCGCCCGAAAGTTCGCCAGTGACCGACCGTTATGCCGTTATCGGCAACCCCATCGCGCACTCCAGATCGCCGCTCATACACACCGCCTTTGCCCGGCAAACCGGGCAAAACCTGAGCTATGAGACGCTGCTCGCGCCGCTGACCGAGTTCCCGGCGACGGTGCGCCGATTCCAGGCCGAAGGCGGTCGCGGGGTGAATGTAACCGTACCTTTCAAGGAAGCGGCGTGGCAAATGGCCGACGAACTCAGCCCCCGCGCGCGTCTGGCGCAAGCGGCCAATACACTGGTTTTCACCGGCACCGGCATTTTTGCCGACAATACCGACGGCGTCGGGCTGATCGCCGACCTGCGCCAGAACCTCGATTTCCCGCTCGCGCGCAAGCGTATTTTGCTCATGGGCGCAGGTGGCGCGGCGCGCGGCGTCATCGGCGCCCTGCTGGCAGAACAGCCGCTGTTGCTGGTCGTCGCCAATCGCACCGTCAGCCGCGCGCTCGCGTTGCAGCATCACTTCGCGCCTTATGGCATCGTCGAAGCCTGCGATTACGCCGCGCTACGAGGCGTTCCTTTCGATTGCGTCATCAATGCCACAGCTGCCAGCCTGACGGGGGCCGCGCTCGCGTTGCCCGACACGCTGTTCGCGCCCGGCAGCCTCGCCTATGACATGATGTACGGCGACCGGGCCACGCCGTTTTTGCAGTTTGCGCAACAGCACGGCGCGGCCCATTGCGCCGACGGCCTGGGCATGCTGGTCGAACAGGCTGCCGTTGCTTTCCGCCTCTGGCGCCAAGTACAACCGCAGACTCAGCCTGTCATCGGCCAGCTTCGCGTCGCTGCGCATGAATAACTTCCTGACGTTTTCGCCAGCATGATATTGAAATGGGTCAAGCGCAGTGTACTTATCCTGATAGGCTTGGTCGTATTGTATCAATTCTGGCTGTTTGCCCATGTCTGGTGGTGGGTGAGCCACAACCCGGCCAATAGCGCATTCATGGATGAACGCCTGAATCAGTTGCAGCAGCACAACCCCGACGCGCAGCTTCGCTTCAAATGGGCACCGTATAATCAGATATCCCCCAACCTCAAACGCGCCCTGATCGCGGCAGAAGACGCGAAATTCCTCTCGCACGACGGCTTCGACTGGGAAGGCATACAAAATGCCGCTGAAAAAGACCTGAAAAAGCGCAAAATCGTCGCCGGCGGCTCGACTATCA
>DAICZK010000078.1 GCA_027311185.1 Sulfuriferula sp. | reverse complement strand
ACGCCGGCTGGGGCGCTGGGCAACTGGAAGATGAGCTGGGTCAGAATGCCTGGCTATCGGTCGCGGCCGATGCCGGTGTGATATTCGATTTGCCTGCCGAGGAGCGATTGCAAGCGGCCATGCGTCTGTTGGGTGTGGATCCCGCAAATTTGTCCGAAGATGCCGGACACGCCTGAGATTCGTTCGGGCACCGTACTCGGATTCGATTTCGGGCTCAAACGCATCGGCGTGGCGGTCGGTACATTCGAACTCAGACTGGCACACCCGCTGGAAACGATAGCAAGCGAGCTTAATGCCGCGCGGTTTGCTCGCATCGCCGACCTGATCGGCCAGTGGCAGCCGGTGCTGGCGGTCGTTGGCATGCCGCATCACGACGAGGCGACGGTGCACGAATTCGCGCCGACCTGCCTGCGCTTTGCGCACCGTCTCAACGGTCGTTTCGGTATCCGCGTAGTTTGGGTCGACGAGCGCTACAGCTCGGCGGCAGCCAGCATGGCGCTGAATGAAAGCGGCATTTTCGGACGCAAGCAGAAACTCATGCTCGATCAGGTGGCCGCGCAACAAATTTTGCAACATTATTTTGATGAACCGGGATGTGCTCATGAACTCAAGCGTCGTCAGTGACAATACAGGCGTACCCAGCGGCAATCGGGATTGCCGCGCGTCATGCCTTGCATCCATCGCGAATACGCAGTAACGTATGACCATGTCATTCATTAACCATTCCTTGCCCGGCGCAGACGCGTTGATCGATCAGCTGGCCGTTGCCATCAGGCCCAGCCTGACCGACAATACTGTGCTGGTGGGCATGCACACTGGTGGTGTCTGGGCTGCCGAGCGGCTGCACCCGCTGCTGAATGCCGCCATGCCGCATGGCAGTCTGGATATTTCGTTTTATCGCGACGATTTCGAGCAGATAGGCTTGCACGCTCAGGTCAAGCCCACCCGTCTGCCGTTCGAGGTCGAAGGTCGCGACATCCTGCTGGTCGACGATGTGCTCTACACCGGGCGTTCGGTGCGCGCGGCGATGAATGCCCTGTTCGATTATGGGCGACCGGCGAAGATTCGGCTGGCGGTATTGATCGACCTGGTCGGTGATCGTCAACTGCCGATCGCGGCCGATTTTGTCGGTGCCGCGCTGTCCGTTCCCAGCCACCAGCATATTCACCTGATTCGGGGCGAAGATGGCAACCTTAGTCTGAAATTAGTGGATATTTCATGAGTTTTAACCCCCAGCTTAATGCCGATGGCAGCTTGCGTCATCTGCTCACGATAGACGGCCTGCCGCGAGCGATTTTGACCCACATACTCGATACCGCCGACGGATTTATCACGATCAACGAACAAGAGGTCAAAAAAGTCCCCTTGTTGCGAGGCAAGGCTATTTTCAATCTGTTTTTCGAGCCGTCCACGCGTACCCGTACCACCTTTGAAATCGCCGCCAAGAGGCTGTCGGCTGATGTCATCAATCTGAATATCAGCGCATCGAGTCAGAGCAAGGGCGAAACCTTGCTCGATACCGTGGATAATCTGGCCGCCATGCAGGCCGACATGTTTGTTGTACGGCACGCGCAGTCGGGCGCGGCGCATATGATAGCGCGCCATGTTGCGCCACATATTCACGTCGTCAATGCCGGAGACGGTCGCCACGCGCATCCTACGCAAGGCTTGCTCGACATGTTGACGATACGTAAATACAAAGGCGAATTTCACAATTTGTGCGTGGCCATAGTCGGCGACGTATTGCACTCGCGCGTAGCGCGTTCGCAAATCCACGCCCTGACCACGCTGGGGGTGCCCGAAGTTCGCGTGATTGCACCCAAAACCCTGCTCCCCACGGGAGTCGAGCAAATGGGCGTACAGGTCTATTACGACATGGCGCTGGGGCTCAGAAATGTCGACGTCGTCATTATCCTGCGTTTGCAAAATGAGCGCATGCGCGGCGCGCTTTTGCCGAGCGCGCAGGAATATTTCAAATATTACGGACTGACGCCGGAAAAACTCAGTTACGCTCGGGCCGATGCGATAGTCATGCATCCCGGACCGATGAACCGGGGCGTGGAGATTGATTCTACGGTCGCCGACGGCAAGCAGTCGGTAATCTTGCCGCAGGTGACTTACGGGATTGCGGTGCGAATGGCGGTAATGAGCTTGCTGGCGGGAAATTAGCATGAAAATTCAGATAAAAAACGGGCGTGTCATTGATCCCAAAAGCCGGTTTGACCAGATCACCGATATATATATCGCGGCGGGCAAGATTGTCGCGATAGGGGATGAGCCGCAGGGCTTCCATGCCAACCGCGTGATAGACGCCAGCGGCTGCATCGTTTGTCCGGGGCTGGTCGATCTTGCGGCGCGGCTGCGCGAGCCGGGGTTCGAATATCGGGCGACGCTGGAATCGGAGATGAATGCTGCGTGCGCGGGCGGGGTGACCAGCCTGGCTTGCCCGCCCGACACCGATCCGCCGCTCGACGAACCGGGTCTGGTGGAAATGCTCAAGTTTCGCGCCCAGAACCTCAATCAGGCGCGGGTCTATCCCATCGGCGCGCTGACGCAAAAGCTCGAAGGATTGCGGCTGACCGAAATGGCGGAGTTGCGCGATGCCGGTTGTGTCGGTTTTTCTCAAGCGGACGCCGCGATTACCGATACGCAGGTGCTGGTGCGCGCGCTCGAATATGCCGCGACCTTTGGCTTTACGGTCTGGTTGCGCCCGCAGGACGCCTATCTTGCGCGGGGCGGCGTCGCGCATGATGGTTTCGTCGCGACGCGGCTAGGTCTGCCCGCCATTCCGCACAGCGCGGAGACGATCGCGGTGGCGACCATACTGTTACTGGTACGGGAAACCGGCGCTCGCGTGCATCTGTGCCGGTTGTCGTCGGCTCAGGCTATCGACATGGTCAGGCAGGCGAAGGTCGACGGCCTGGGCATCAGTTGCGATGTGAGTATCAATCACCTGCATTTGTCGGAAATGGATATCGGCTATTTCGACCCGAATTACCACCTCGTCCCGCCGCTGCGTACCACGCGCGACCGTGATGCGATACGCGCGGGGCTTGCCTCAGGGACGATAGACGCGTTGTGCTCCAACCATACGCCGGTCGACGACGATGCCAAGCAGATGCCCTTTGGCGAGGCCGAACCGGGGGCAACGGGTCTGGAACTGTTGTTGCCGCTGGCTTTGAAATGGGCGGACGAAGATCGCATCGACCTGCTCGACGCGATTGCGCGGATAACGCTGGACCCGGCTCGCGTACTGGGTCTGGACGCCGGTTACCTGGCGGTAGGGCATGTGGCCGACCTGTGCCTGTTCGATCCCGAAAAGCGTTGGCGGGTTGAGCCTGCTGCTTTGCGAAGCCAGGGCAAAAACACGCCGTTTCTGGGTTATGAAATGCAGGCGACCGTGGTGTATACGCTGATTGAAGGTCAGATCGTTTTTGACGCTGCGGCACCATGACGTAGTTAAGCAGCCATGCTCTCGATCGGATATAAATTGATCGCCAGCGCGTGTTCGATATCGACATGAATGCGCTGCAATGCCTGTAGCTGGTCGCTGATCGTGACGCGCATTTCCTCCAGTTCCGCAATGCGGTCCTCGAGTGTGTCGGTAGCCTTGTGTATGCGTTTGATACTCTCCAGGCGACGGCGCAACTGCATCTGATGTTCGCGCACCTGCGTCTCCATCGGCGACATCATCGCCTTGAGCCAGTTATCGGCTTCGCGGTTTGCGACTTCGTAAATGTTGATGACGCGACTGGCCAGAGTTTCAAAAAACTTGGCGGTCAACGTATATTGCTCGTTGGTAAGCATGTTGAACAGCGTATTAAAATGCTTGTTATAACTGTCTTCCAGACGCTCCATTTCCTTTTTGTATTTGAACATCGAATAGACCGGCGGGGAAATTTCCGCGAGGCCGTGTTCGTCGCTGAATTTTTTGTACATCGCCGCCATCATCGCCTTGATTTCGTCTATGGTTTTCGCCGATTGAGTTACGTTTTTGCCTACGTTTGAAAAGAACTTCCCCATTGCCGTGCGCAATCCGGCGCTAAAACGGCTTTTTTCCATGGCGATGCGGGTGTCGCGGACTTCGCAGCGGATGCGCTCCATGCCCAGATAGCTGAACAATTCGTTGGAATGGTGCGAGAAAACGCTACGCAGCGCGTGAAATTGCTGCAAACCTTTTTCAAACTGCGCTTTTTCTTCTTCGATTTTGCGCATCATGTGCTGCACGACTTCTTCGTTCTTGCCGCGTAAGCCAGTCAGCTCTTCGAGTTGTTCGTCGACGTTTTTGAGGCGGGAATTGAGCAGGTCGGCGGTGTTACTGACCAGGTCGCCTATCTCGCTGGCGGTATTGTCGCGCACTATGTCCTGTTTGGAGGGGATGAGTTTCTCGCTTAACGCATATTCCAGTTCCAGCAACCGGCTTTTTGCCAGCAGGGTTTCGTCGTTGTTGATTTTGGCGAGCAAGCCCTTTTGTGCGGAGACCGGGTAAATCTGGCCGGCTTCCAGGCCGAGCAGGCCGGCGCAGCTCGCGACCTGATTTTGCAACTCGGCGTCGATGGCGTCCTGTGTTTTGAGATCGTCCCACAGGCCGTCGATTTTATTGAGCACGACCAGATGGCCGCGATGGGCGCCTTGCATGACGGCGATATGATTGCGCCATATCTCGATATCGGATTTGGTGACGCCGGTGTCGGCGGCGAGAATGAAAATAATGGCGTGTGCGTTGGGCAGCAGATTGAGTGTGAGTTCGGGTTCGGTACCGATGGCATTCAGACCCGGCGTATCGAGTATTACCAGACCCTTTTTGAGCAAAGGGTGCGGGAAGTTGATCATCGCGTGGCGCCATTGCGGAATTTCGACCAGGCCTTCCGCCGTTACGGACAGCAGTGAATCGGCGTCCTGGGAGCGATAGAGGCCGTATTTTTCGGCTTCTTCCTTGCTGACGAGCTGCGTTTCGCTCACGCGCTGCAAGGTTGCCAGCATCTCGTCAGCCGAGTCGGTATTTAATACGAAAGTGGCCCACTCGTCGGGGTAACGTTTATATTCGGTAGTAGTGACTGCGCTCGCGCGAGTGCTGATAGGCAGCAATTGTATCGCGGGCGGGCGGCTGGCGTCGTAGAACAGTTCGGTCGGGCACATCGTCGTACGCCCGGCTGTAGACGGCAGCAGACGTTTTTTGTAATCGGCAAAGAAAATGGCGTTGATGAGTTCCGATTTGCCGCGCGAAAATTCTGCGACGAAGGCGATGTTGAGCTTGTCTTCGGCGAGCCGGTCTACCAGATGCTGTAGTCGCAGGTCTATTTGCCAGTCGCTGATTTCTTCGCTCTGCAGCCAGTTGCGGTAAATGCCGATGCGCGATGCAACATTTTCGCGCCAGGCTCCGTAGTGTTCAAACTGTTGTGTCAGGGTGGAATTCGACATGGTTTTGCCTCCGATACGCCTAAGTATTTTACGCTACGGTGATATTGTATCCGAATTATAGCTGCGGCGTTGAAAAGTAAGCTTTTTTTGTAGGCAATTCGGCGGGCGTTGGCTGTGTTGTTTTGGTGACGGCATAAAGCCGGGCTCGGCGCTTATTTTTTCTGGCATTGCGGGCAATAAAACGTCGCCCGCTGATTTTGTCGCAGCAGGCGAATCGGTTGGCCGCACACGCGGCAAGCCAGATCGGCGCGCGCGTAAACGAAATACTGTTGCTGGAAATAGCCGGGCATTCCGTCGCTGCCGACGAAGTCGCGCAAACTGCTGCCTCCGGCGGCAATGGCTTTGTCCAGTGTATCGCGTATCGCCAGCGCCAGACGATGGCAACGCGGCCGGCTCAATTTACCCGCTGCGAGCGTGGGGTGTATGCCAGCGTGAAACAAGGCTTCATTGGCGTAGATATTGCCGACGCCGACGATGTGATGGCTGTCCATGAGCAAGGCCTTGATGCTGTTCTTGCGTTCGCGCGACAGTCGGTACATGCAGTCGCCGTCGAATTCCGGCGTCAGCGGCTCTATTCCCAGACTGGCGAGCAACGGATGGTCCGGTTCGTCCGGACCGGCCCATAAAACCGCACCGAAGCGGCGCGGGTCGCGTAAACGGATGCATTGCCCGCTATCCAGGACGATGTCGACGTGGTCGTGAATCCCCGCCGGGGCTGCACTATCGAGTATGCGCAAGCTGCCCGACATGCCCAGATGGATAATAATCGTACCGCGCGTCAGGCGAAACAGCAGATATTTGCCGCGACGTTCCAGCCCGACCAGCGTCTGACCGCCGGCGAGGACGGCGAGGTTCGCGGGCACGGGCCAGCGCAATCTGGGCTGGCGGACGACAATATCGACAATGGCGCGGTGTTGCGTATGGGGCAACAGGCCGCGGCGCGTAGTTTCGACTTCCGGCAATTCAGGCATGGTGTGTACGAGTCGATCAGGATAGCGTTGCGCGCGGCCCGGTTAGGGGGGCGCGCAAGCGGTTTTTTTAAAAGCAGGGCCGCCGAAGTTCGCCTGCATCTTGACCAGCGCGTCATGCTCGTCTGCGGTCAGGTTGCGCAGAATAAACAAGCGCGAGGATTTGCCCCGCGCCTCGATTTTCGTTGCGACCCCTTTTTTGAGCGCGCTGGCGACTCGCGCGTTGGCAATCGCTAGTTTCGAATACAGACCCAACGATATGGCATTTTGCCACTGGCCGCTTGGTACTACGGCAATATCCTTGATACCCAGTCCTTGTAGTTGGGCCAGCTTGTCATCGGCTGCCGCTCGGCTCGGCAATGGCGGAAAATAAACC
>DAICZK010000077.1 GCA_027311185.1 Sulfuriferula sp. | reverse complement strand
CAGTCGCATATTCATGAAATTGCCCATCCTTTGCCGCCAATGGAGCCGGTTAACAATGAACAGCCCATTACCGACCAAAATATGGAAGGACAGTTTCACGAGGAACGCTTGCAGGAGCCAGAGCATCAAACAGGCAAGCTTCACACTGATGCCGGCGCTCTCGCGGTTGATGTTGACAACGAGGTGAATAACGCGATACCCACCGTTAATCCAATCATCAATAATGAAACGCTCGCAGATGACGGCACGCCTGGCTATGACAGCAACGGTTACGACGTCGATGGCTACGATAGCGATGGTTATGACAGCGATGGTTATGACAGCGATGGTTACGACATCAACGGCTACGATAGTGACGGTTATGACAGCGATGGCTATGACATCAACGGCTACGATAGCGATGGTTATAACAGCGATGGCTACGACATCAACGGCTACGATAGCGATGGCTATGACCGCAACGGTGACGACAACACAGGCAGCAACAGCGACGCCAGTAACAATTGACCAGCCCGGATCTATATTGCTTGTTGATCGCCGTTTGTCGATTTTCAGCGACCATGCCCGGTATTAATCATTTGGGTTTATCCGCCGTCGGCAAAGCGCACAACCAGTTTCCAATCGCGGTTGAGTTGTCCTTGACCAGGCTTTTTATAGGATAATGTCCGGTCAGTCATATCCTAAAGCAAACATGAGCGTCATTCCCGAAATCAAGGCCGAGCAGTCGGTCGAACTGTTGCAAGAGCTGCATATCCTGACCCGCGACGGCAAGCTTAATCAGGACAGCCGGCGCAAGCTCAAACAGGTCTACCATCTATTTCATTTCATTGAACCGCTGTTGCAGGAGTTGCTCGCCGACCAGGCTGAACTGACGCTGGCCGATCATGGCGCGGGCAAGTCCTATTTGGGTTTCATCCTGTACGATTTGTTTTTCAAATTCCGTGAGGTTGGCCATATTTACGGCGTCGAGACGCGCGAAGGGCTGGTGGTCAAATCGCAGGAGCTGGCGGCCCGGTTAAAGTTTGCCCGAATGACGTTCCTGAACCTGTCGGTCGAGGCCTCCATCCATTTGACCCGATTGCCGGAACAGATCGACATCGTCACGGCCTTGCACGCCTGCGACACGGCGACCGACGACGCGATCAAATTCGCGTTGCACAAAAAAGCCCGTTTCATAGTGCTGGTTCCGTGCTGTCAGGCCGAGGTGGCTAGCGTGCTGAATCAGTACAAAAATCAGTCGTTCGGCAAAACGCCGTTGTCGGAGATCTGGCGTCACCCTATCCACAGCCGTGAATTCGGCAGTCACCTGACCAACGTGTTGCGCTGTCTGCTGCTGGAATCGCATGGCTACCAGGTGACGGTAACCGAGCTGGTAGGCTGGGAGCACTCGATGAAAAACGAGCTGATCGTCGCCCGCCTGGTCGGACATGCGCGCAAGAATGCAAAATCCCGTCTGGAACAGATCCTGCGAGAGCTGAATCTGGAGTCGTTGCATGAGCGTTTCGCTTACTGATCAAGCGTCCTGTTCTCAAATTTGACGTGGCGCAACATCGTGAGCAAGGGCGATCCTTGCACATTTTGCGATCACCGCGATCAGGCGCGTTTGTTGTGGCTGCGCATGGCGCGCTGGATTTCCCGCTTGGATTATCGGCACGTTGCGGCCAGTAAAGCTTTTCTGAATCGGGCCTTCAATAAAATCATCGTTTTTCAAAGCGATGACGGTTGTTTGGATCAATAGGTGTGATGCGGTTATAATTAAAACTTGATATACTTTTTCAGTTGCCCTCCTATCGGACATTACCAATGGCGGAATATGAAGAACCTTATTTGCGCCAATGTTTGGAGCAAAACATTTGCCCTGTTTGTCAGCAGTCGATCATAAAAAAGTTTGGAAGTGGCCAATTCAAAGATGGCGTGTTTTGTTCGTTGGATTGCCACGTAAAATGGAATGAGGTATTACTGATACGACGACATCAAGACCGGGTACAAAAGGGAAGTTCCGATGAATGATGTGATAACAAATATAGAACTACCGTCCAGTCCTGGTTTGATCACTCAGCCGCGCGTGCGCGACTATACCGGAATCCTGCCAAGCCAGAAGATTATGGAGATGCTGAGTAACCGCGAGATTGATACGATGCTAATGCCGATTGATCGTGACCAAATCCAGCCTGCTAGCATAGATCTGCGCCTCGGTCATTGGGCTTATCCTGTAGATATGAGCTTTCTTCCCGGCAATGGAGTGAAAGTGCTCGATAAAATGAAGCAGCTTGATTCCCAGTTTGCTGACTTCAGAATCGATCTTCGCAATGGCGCTGTTCTTGAAAAGGGGCGCGTATATGTCATTCCTCTTTTGGAATCCATTAATTTGAGAAGTGAAGTGGCTGCCTTTGCTAACCCGAAGAGTTCAACAGGCAGGCTGGATATTTTGACGCGTTTGATTGCCGATGGGGCTACTACTTTTGACCAGGTTGGAGAGGGTTATAAAGGTGAACTCTTTATAGAGGTTGCGCCCCGGAGTTTCAGTGTAGTGGTAAAAACCGGCACCCGCTTGAACCAACTAAGATTTCGCCGCACGCGAGGAGAGGAGGCAAAATCCATTACGGCTACAGACTGGAAACAGCTTCTCGAAGAAGGTCAGATTGTTGATTCCAGAGACCATCAGAGGAACCCAAGAGCAATCAAAACAGGCGTATTGCCTTTCACTGTGGATTTGGAAGGCTCCGGCCATGAATCCGACATAATCGGATATCGTGCGAAGAAACATGCCAAACGTATTGACCTGGAAAGGCGGGATTATGATCCGTTGGATTTCTGGGAGCCAATCCGTTTTCATAGAACGTCTTCCTTGATTTTAGACCCCGATGAATTTTATATCCTCATGACGAAAGAAGCAATCGCAGTGCCTCCGGAATATGCGGCTGAGATGATGCCATATGACACCCGTGCCGGGGAATTCCGGGTCCACTATGCCGGTTTTTTTGATCCTGGATTTGGTTGGAATGTCAATACGAATAGAGCGGGAAGTAGTAGGGGAGTTCTGGAAGTTCGCTCACACGAGGTTCCTTTCTTGCTCGAGCATGGGCAGATGGTCGGTTGGCTTCGCTACGAGCGTATGGCAGCTCGTCCCGAGCTTCTGTATGGGCAAGACATCAACTCAAACTATCAGGGACAAAGCCTTAAATTAGCCAAACAGTTTGCATGTTTTTAGCGAGTACGTCAGGAGCAGTTGCTTACGGTCAGGAGACGGAAGGGTTTCGGTTGCTTGCTTACCCCTGTTTCGATCCAAGTTTACAGTAATCGCCTTAACAGCACGCTGCTGGCCAACTTTTACTTGTTCCCCGCGATAGAATGCACCGCACTGGCTCAATCAGGCAATTGGTAATCATTCATTTTCAACCCTGAAATCCAAGTAAATAGCCATAACAACACTGCCGGGTTATGCGTGCCGACCGTTTCCCGTATTGCGGGCCGAGTCTGGGCGCGATGCTTGATCTGCGATCGCCGCGATCAGGCGCGTTTGTTGTGGCTGCGCATGGCGCGCTGGATTTCCAGGTTGGATTCGCGGTTTTTTTCGGTTTCGCGCTTGTCGTGTTCTTTTTTACCCTTGGCCACGCCGATTTGCAGTTTGACGTTGCCGCGCGTGTAGTGCATGTCGAGCGGAACCAGGGTATATCCGGCGCGTTCGACCTTGCCGATGAGTTTGCTGATTTCTGCGGCGTGCAGCAGTAATTTCCGCGTGCGCGTGGCTTCGGGGTGGACATGGGTGGAGGCAGTCGCCAGGGCGCTGATGTGCGCGCCGATTAAAAACATCTCGCCGTTTTTGATGATGACGTAGGCCTCCTTGAGTTGCACGCGGCCCGCGCGGATGGCCTTGACTTCCCAGCCGTGGAGCATCAGACCCGCTTCGTATTTATCCTCGATGAAATAATCGTGGTATGCTTTTTTGTTTTGTACGATGCTCATAGGATTTTTCCGTGTCAAGCGAGCATTTTAACAGTTTTTACAGGCGTCGAGGATAATGGCACTCGTTAACAAAAGCGTTTTGGTCGCATTTACTGCACAACAGATGTTCGATTTGGTCGACCGGGTCGAAGATTATGCCGTGTTTTTGCCGTGGTGCAGCGGCAGCGAGGTCAAGAGTCGCGAGGGCGATCAGATGGTGGCTACGTTACATATTGATTATTTGCATATAAAACAGAAGTTTACTACCGAGAACACGAGCCAGGCGCCGACTCTGATCAAAATGCGCTTGCTTGACGGGCCGTTTAAGCAACTCGATGGTGAGTGGCGCTTTAAAATCCTCGGCGACGCCGCGTGCAAGGTCGAGTTTACATTGCGCTACGAGTTTTCCAGTAAATTGCTCGATACTGTGCTGGGACCCGTGTTTGGCTATATCGCCAACAGTTTTGTCGAGGCCTTTATCCAGCGCGCTGAAGAGGTGTATGGAGCATGACGAATCAGACGACAAGCATGGCGGACGCGTTCGCAAAACCAGACAACGCACCGAGCCTGCCGATCAAGGTAGAAGTCGCTTATGCCAGACCGGACGCGCAGGTGATTTTATCGCTGTATGGCGAAGAGGGGATGACCGCGCAAGCCGCGATCGAGGCTTCGGGGATACTGCTGAAATTCCCCGAAATAGTGCCGGGGCAAAACAAAATCGGCATTTTCGGTAAATTGGTCAAGCCTGACACGCCGTTGCGCGACAAAGACCGGGTGGAGATCTACCGCAAGCTGCTTGCCGACCCGAAAGAGGTGCGGCGGCAGCGCGCAGAGGAAGGCAAAGTCATGAAAAAGGGCGGCGGGGATATTGAAAAAACGGACGAGGCGGCAGGCTGATTCGGGAATTATCAGTATTGTACCGGTTTGAACGTCCATTCGGACTTAGCGTTTGATGCTACGCAGCAAGGCGAGTTCAAATGCCGTCGCCTAAGCTGACTCCAGACGGCGTTCGATGCGTTCCAGTCGAAGATTGCAACCGTCCGCGGCAACCTGCTGTTGCGCGTCTGCGGCAGCGAGGTGCCCCAGGTGTTGGATGACCGAGGCCTGCCCGGCTTCCAGATTGGAAAGCCGGCGGGTCAATTCGTCCAGTTTGCGTTCCATACGCTCCTGGCTGGACTGGAACCGCTTGAGATGTTCGAGCAACAGGTTCTCAATGTTATCGGTCATGCTCTAATCCTCCAACCTTACTTTTTGTCTTTCAACCTAGTCTGACTGAAGTATCATAGTGCTTATCTTATCAGATTGCGCGCCGTCAGGCCTATCGTTCGTCGGTCGTGGATATGATCAGCGCCCGCACTCGGAAATTTTATTTGAACGGCTCGGTACTCGGTAGCGCCAGTTGTTCGATGCCTAGCTGGGCGAGCTGGCTGGCTTGATGCGCGTGGGCGATGACGGCCGGGCTGTCGCCGCGGCTCGCATCGGCCTCGGCCTGTTCGAGTTCGGCCTGCGCGGTGGTCCACAAGGCGCGCTGCTCGCGGGCGCGGGCGACGTCGATTTTGGCCTGGTCGAGCGCAGCCTGCGCTTCGCCGCTCAGGAATACACCATTGCTTTGCATGACGGGCGTGTTCATGGCGGTCGTTGCGCAACCGCCGAGCGTGAGCACGCAGGCGCCGAGGATGGCGGCAAACGTTTTAGTCCACATCGCGAGCAGAGTCTCCGTACGGATATAATTGATGAACACTAGCGACTAGTCGCGGTTGCGTCAAATGTTTTTACCTGCGTCCGGGATTTCGCGGTGCGCGTGAGCGGTGCGGTTGCCGATTAGCGACGGATTGAAGTTTGCCGTATAATACTGCTTTGTTCGGAACAAAGATCATGCGTGTGATTCAAAAAGCTCTCACCTTTGATGACGTTTTGCTCGTCCCTGCCCATTCTGATGTGCTGCCTCGCGATGTAAGCCTGCAAACCCGTTTGACCCGCGACATTACGCTTAATATTCCGCTCCTCTCCGCCGCCATGGATACTGTCACCGAAGCGCCGATGGCAATCGCGCTGGCGCAAGAGGGCGGCATAGGCATTGTCCATAAAAACATGACCATAGCGCAACAGGCGGCTGAAGTCGCGCGGGTAAAGCGGTTCGAGTCCGGGGTGGTGAAAGACCCGGTGACGGTAACGCCGGAGATGACCGTGCGCGACGTGCAGGCGACCATGCGCAAGTTCAGGATTTCGGGTTTGCCCGTCATCGACGCGGGCGGAAAAGTCGTCGGCATAGTCACCAACCGCGATTTGCGTTTCGAGACCAATCTCGATCAGCCGGTCAGCCGCGTGATGACGCCGCGTGAGCGTCTGGTGACGGTGAAGGAAGGCGCGACGCGAGGAGAGGTATTGAGCCTGCTGCACAAGCATAGACTGGAGCGCTTGCTGGTGGTGAACGATGCGTTCGAGCTCTCCGGGCTGGTGACGGTCAAGGACATACAGAAATCCTCGGAGCATCCCAATGCCTGCAAGGATAGTCAGGGCCGGCTGCGCGTTGGCGCGGCGCTAGGCGTGGGCGAAGGCACGGAAGCCCGGGTGGAAGCGCTGGCGCATGCCGGCGTCGACGTGGTCGTGATCGATACCGCGCACGGACACTCGAAGGGTGTGCTCGATCGCGTGCGCTGGGTGAAAACGCATTTTCCTCATCTGCAAATCATCGGCGGTAATATCGCGACGGCTGCTGCCGCTCTTGCGCTGGTCGATCATGGCGCCGACGCGGTGAAGGTGGGTATAGGCCCGGGCTCCATTTGCACGACGCGGATCGTGGCCGGGGTGGGCGTGCCGCAAATTACGGCGATCCAGAATGTCGCCCTTGCACTGGCGGATCTGGGCGTGCCGCTGACCCCCGACGGTGGCG
>DAICZK010000076.1 GCA_027311185.1 Sulfuriferula sp. | reverse complement strand
TTGTTGACTGGTCTGGTTGGACTCGTCAATGAGTGGCGTCGATCCATGAGTGCAGTCTAGTGCAAGGACTTACCGTCAGGCATGACAGGTTGTAACGGATGGGTAACAAGATGTAACGTTTGTCCACGCAACGCAACGCAACGCAACGCAACGCTGCGTCGAGCCGAGCCGAGCCGAGCCGAGCCGCAGCGCGCTAGTACCCTGCCGCCAGTCCCGCCGGCCGGCGTCTGTCGTTGGCCCCGTAGACGATTCCTGTATGCGGGTCGATCGCAATCGCCTCGGCCGCGCCCCAGGTGGATTTTTGAACGGTCAGCGGGTAGCCGTTCTGTTCCAGTTGTTGCGCGACTGCAGCGCTGATTGCGCCGGGTTCTGCATAGATCGTGTCGGGCAGCCATTGCTCGTGGATGCGCGGCGCGTTGACGGCATCCTGAATGTTCATGCGGTAATCGATGACGTTGATCAGCGTCGCGAGCACGGTGGTGATGATGCGCGGCCCGCCAGGGCTGCCAGTTACCATGAATACCTTGTTGTCCTTGAGTACGATGGTCGGCGCCATCGAGCTTAGCGGGCGCTTGCCGGGGGCAATGGCGTTGGCGCTGCCCTGAACCAAACCAAAGGCGTTCGCAGTCCCCGGCCTGGCGGCGAAATCGTCCATTTCGTCATTCAGAAAAAATCCCGTATCGCCCGCAATTCTGTCGTTGCCGAAAAAGCTGTTGATCGTATAGGTGACCGAAACGGCATTGCCCTGGCTATCAACGACTGAGTAATGCGTCGTATGCATGCCTTCCGGATTTTGTGTTGCAGTCAAGCCCAATACCGAGGGCGTCGCCTGTTCGGGTTGTATCTGCGCCCGAATCCGCGCGGCGTGGGCGGGCGATAACAGGCGCTTGATCGGGTTGCGCACGAAGTCGGGGTCGCCCAGCAGGTTGTTTCTGTCCATGAACGCGTAACGCATGGCTTCAACCCGATAATGCACGCCTTGTGCCGAATCCGGCCCCAATTGCGCGATCGGGTAGGGGGCGATGATGTTGAGTATCTCGCAAACGGTTATTCCGCCCGAACTGGGGGGCGGCGCGGAAAGTATCTGATAGCCGCGATAGCCGCATTCGATGGGCGTTTCTTCCTCCCCCGCATAGCGCTGGAAATCGTCCTCTGCAAGTATGCCGCCGTGTCGCCGCGAAGCCGCAACCATTGCCTGCGCGATGCCTTCACGGTAAAAGCCGTTGCGGCCGTATCGTTTAATCGTTTCCAGCGTGTGCGCCAACTGGGTCTGAACCAGGCGATCGCCAGCACGGTAGTTTTTGCCGTGATCGAGAAAAATTGCGGCGACATTGGGTTGGCGCGAAAAGGCCTGGTAGTGCGTATCGAGCAGATCGACATCGCCCTGTCGCAGCACAAAACCCTTGCGAGCGAGGCGGATCGCCGGTTCGATCAAGGCGGCCCTGGACAGGGTGCCGTATTTTTTGCGCGCCGCTTCCAGCCCCCAGACGGTGCCCGGCACGGCTACGGCCAGATAAGAATCGGTACTAAGACCGGGAATGAGCTGACCTTCGCTATTCTGGAACATCGTCGCGGTCGCAACGAGCGGCGCTTTTTCGCGAAAATTCAGGAAAATGTTGTCCCCGCCAGCCTTGTGTATCTGCATGAAACCGCCGCCGCCCAGATTGCCGCAACACGGATGCACGACCGCCAGCGCGTAGCCGATGGCAACTGCCGCATCGACGGCGTTGCCGCCCTGGCGCAGGATATCCAGCCCGACCTCGGTAGCCAGATGTTGTTCGGTGACGACCATCGCATGAGCCGCGCTGACGGGTTTGTCGGCCAGCACTGCCGCCGCCGGGCAAAGTAGCAGGGCGCACGTAATCAGCAGCACGTGCAGCGAACGCCTGTCTGCAAAGGGAATCAGTGTTTCGCGGGCGGCGCGGAATTGTCTTGGCAAGAGTTGATCTCCATGGTCGGACTACGGGTGTTTACGTCCGGAGCCTACTTGTTTCCGGCCCGGCGACAGTTATTGTAATACCGAAGCATGGCGAGTCAACGAATAATGGAAAAACGAATCCGCTGAATCGACTTCAATACCGGTACATTGGCGCAGGTAATCAGTAATGCCGCCGCGGTTTGCTCAAGCGAGCTTGCCTGCGATTCGGTACGTTCGGACAAATTGGTGTTGCCTCGCGCGATTTCCTCCGCACCCTCGCTGACCTGCCCGGTGGATTCCTTGATCTGCCCGATCAGTAATTTGACGTTGCACTGGAATACCTTCGAGGCATGGACCGTCGCGCCGAACTCGTCATCGCCGCCAGCGGCGATTTTGCCCGACAGATCGCCTGCACTCATGTTTTCGATGTCGGTGAGTATGCGTCGTAGTGGCGTGACGATGTCGCGATAGAGCATGGTGCCGGAGAATAATGCCAGCACCGTGCCGGCGGCGGCAATGACCCTGACCCAGTTGCCATATGCGGAGGGTTGCGATCCGCCCTTGCCGAGTGCAACAAAGGCGACTATCAGCGCGAACAGCACTACCAACCCGCCGATGAACGCGGCCAGCCGGGCGTCCTTAATTGTGACAATTTGAAGACAAACGGTGTTTTGGAACTATATAGTATGCGATATTTTTGTCAACGTTGTCGGGAGTGTGGTTGTTGGCGCAATCGCGCTTTTAATTGTTTGAGGTCACGACTATTTATGGATATACTCCTCTCGAATTCGTTTTAGCTTGGCTGTCGGAAGGCTTCGGACAGAAAAACTGCGGCGACTTACGCCGTCACGAGCGTCATCCAATTCATTATTTCGTTAGCAGCGAACGACGTGCCAGCGCTGCTGTCTGCAATCAAGCCGAGCAAACGAGAGAAGCACACAGATCGTAGTCATCCAAGGAGACCCTCCGCCATGCGCGCCAATTTACCAGTAACACAACAGGAATTCCCTTTCCCGGCCGACAAGACGCTGGTATCCGTCACCGACCTTAAAGGTCGGATCACTTATTGCAACGAGGTATTCGTGGCCGTGAGCGGTTACACGAAAGAGGACTTGCTGGGCCAGCCGCATAACATCATTCGCCATCCTGACATGCCGGAGGAGGCGTTCCGCGATTTATGGGCGACAATACGCTCCGGCGCCCCCTGGAGTGGCGTAGTCAAGAACCGCCGCAAAAACGGCGATCATTACTGGGTCATGGCCAACGCCACGCCGATGATGAATGGCAACAGCATTACGGGCTATCTGTCGGTGCGGACTCCGGTGACCGCTGCAACAGCTATGGCGGCCGAACGACTCTACGCGCGCATGCGCGAACTCGCCGCCAATGGCCGTGCGACGCTCACCCTGTCGCGCGGGCGACTGGTACGGCACGATGCCCTCGGGCGACTGTGGCGGATATTGGCGCCGAGCCTGCGCGTCCAGGTGCTGGGCGTGCAACTGGCCGCCGGAGCAACCGGCGCGCTTGCGGCCCAGGCGCAAATCCCGGTCGCAGCGAAGGCTGTCGTTGTTATCCTGGCTGCAGTGTTCGCCGCGCGGGCTGTGCTCGCGCTCACGCTAAAACCGCTGCAGTCGGTGGTGGTCGATGCCAATCGACTGGCCTCGGGCGATCTGTCCTATCCTGTAGGCACCGGAGCTGCGGGCCTCGCTGGCGAATTGCAGCAGGCTTTGTTGCAACTTTCCGTCAATCTGCGCACTGTGGTGCTAGATATCCGTACGGAAATCGAACGTCTGCGTGCTTCGGTAGGTGAAATCGCCGCCGGCAATAGTGATTTGTCGTCGCGCACCGAATCGCAGGCGAGCAGCCTCGAGCAAACCGCCGCATCCATGGAGCAGATCAACAGCACCGTTGCGCAAAGCGCGGATTCGACCGAACGCGGCGCGCGGTTGGCGTCCGAAACTGGCCTGATTTCCGGGCGCGGTAACGAAGCCGTCGAAGCGGTAGCCGAAACCATGGAAGCCATCACAGATTCGTCGCAACGCATAGGCGAAAATCATCCAGGTGATCGAAGGTGTAGCCTTTCAGACCAATATTCTGGCGCTTAACGCTGCCGTTGAAGCGGCGCGCGCGGGCGAGGCCGGGCGCGGATTTGCAGTTGTCGCCTCGGAAGTTCGGTCGTTGGCACAACGCACTTCCGCCGCCGCGCACGAGATCAGGCAGCTCATTGTCGAATCGGCCGAGCGCGTCAAGGTAGGCAATCTGCGCACGACCGACGCGCGCGAGCGGATGCATGAAGTGCTGCGCGCCGTGGACGATGTCAGTGCGTTGTTAGGCGAAATCAACACCGCTACGAGCCAACAGCAAACCGGGATAGCTCAGGTTGCCGAAGCGATTGCGCACATGGATTCGATCACCCAGCAGAACGCGGCCATGGTCGAGCAGCTCGCAGCCGGTGCGCAGTCGTTGCTCGGACAGGTCGCGGAAGTCAGCAACTCGCTTGGTATCTTCCGTCTGAACCCGGGCGAAACGACCGTCGCCCAGCTCGACGCGGCAGGACTGAGGCGCGAGGCCAAAATAGCGCTCGTGCATGGTGACATGCCTGACAATGCCGTCCATCCGCGCACTGTGGCACCAAAGCGTCTTGCATCGAGCCGCACTGGCGCGCAAGGGGGGAAGCTACCGCGTTAAATTCGCTGTTCGCTGCCGCAGCGAAGGAGTTTAAAATCGGAGCCATCCGGTTTCGCAGGAATGTACGTCCATGATTTATCATTAAACGAGACTTTATTTAAACTTCTTTCCTGATTGCAGGACTAAGATAGTACGGTCGAGTTTAACTATGGAGAAAAGCAATGGATAATCTGATTAATAACATGTCGCGCAGAGAAGCCGTAAAACGCACCGTAACGGGATTGGGTATCGGTCTGATGGCGATGAATGCCAACGCTGCCGAAATGAAACACAGCACCGATGAAAATTCGCCTACCCTGTTACAAAAAGGGGCGAAATCGTTACGCGCTCTTGCCCAACGTCTGGCAGCCGCACCGAGGCGGCGGGACTTTAAAACCGTACCCATGATCTTGACCAGTCCCGATCAATGGGATAACGAAGCGCTGCACGAAGTCCTGCATTACGCAGGTGGCCCGAAACAGGTCTGGGACAATACCGATCTCGAAAGTCCCTGGCTTAATCTCATGCGCAACGCCATGAACGCCCAGATATGGTCGTTCCATCATCCCGATTTTCTTACCGTTTCGGCCACTCACGGCAGCGCGCATATAGCGCTGTATGACGACTATCTTTGGCAAAAATACGATTTTTCAAAACTGACCAAAGGCAAACAAAAAACCAACTCCTTTATTCTTACGCCACCCGAAGCGAGTGCGAACCCCGAGGATTTCAATAATTCGGAAGGTCCGTTTTCTCCTCACGACAATAGCATTGCCGTCCTGCAAAACCGTGGCGCCGTCTTCCTCGCCTGCCACAATGCAGTGTGGGAATTAACCATGGGTTTACACGCTAAAGGACAGAACCCAGATAATCTGACCCATCCGCAAATGGCGGCGGAATTCACCAATCATCTGATTCCCGGCGTCATTCTCACACCAGGAATCGTAGGCACTATTCCCCAACTGGAAATGGCGGGATTTCAGTATATAAAATAAAAGGCTATGTCACAGTTAAATAGTGGTCTATACTATCGTCATACCAATCAATAAGATAGGTGCTGCGATGAAAACCGAAGAATTTCATGTTTTGACGGCAGAGCTTGAAAAATTGACACCACATCAAAGAAGCGTTCTGGTGGATTGTCTGCACAAGATTGAGCACGTCCAGGCTGTCAGCACACTGGTTGAAAGTCGTGTACAGAGCAAGCCATTGTGTCCTAAGTGCGGCCATGATCACATTGCACGCTGGGGTTCGGCGTCTGGTTTGCAGCGTTACCGATGCGCCGCATGCCGAGCCACGTTCAACGCGCTGACCGGAACGCCGCTGGCCAGACTGCGGCATAAGGACAAGTGGCTGGTATATGCACAGCAAATGGCCGATGGAGCAAGCGTGCGCAACAGCGCGAAGGTTTGCGACGTACATCGCAACACAACCTTCCTCTGGCGACATCGTTTTCTTGCACTGCCCAATGAGCAGAAGGCTCAAAGCCTGGTAGGCATTGCCGAGGCAGATGAAACTTACTTCCTTGAATCGTTCAAGGGCCAGAAAAAAGGCATGCCGCGTGAACCTCACAAGCGTGGCAGCAAGGCATCGAAGCGCGGTTTGTCCGATGAACAGATTCCCGTGCTGATTTGCCGTGACCGTACGGGTAGCACATCCGATTTTGTTTTGGACAAGGCGGATAAAGCGCACATTAGCGCGGTACTCAAGCCGCTGCTGGCAAGTGATGCTGTGCTTTGCACCGACAGCGGCAGAGCGCTGGGTGCAGCGGTTCGCGAAATCGGTATCACCCACCGCCCGATCAATCTGGCTGCAGGAATCAAAGTGGTCGGCAAGGTTTACCATGTGCAGAACGTGAACGCCTATGGCAGCAGGCTCAAGGAGTGGATGATCCGTTTTCATGGAGTCGCTACTCATAATCTGGCCAATTATCTTGGCTGGCGAAGGTTGATTGACCCGGCACATGGCGCCTTGTCTCCTCGCGCTGTTTTGTTTGCTGCGCTGGGTATGGGTAGAGCTCAACAATTAACTGTGACATAGCCAAGTTATATTTGATAGGGTAAGCGAAAAGGGTTACATCGCAGCATCTCGTTAAATTTGCACTTCAAACCGCAGATAGTCGGAGAGCCGTTTCGACTCCGACACCTCGTCGTGTGGCAGGAGCAGGTATTTCCACACCTTTGTTCCGACTTCAACTGCATGTGTCGATGCGTGCTGGCACCAACGTGCTGCGGAATTAGCTTTGGCCTGTACCTCTTGAGTATTGACG
>DAICZK010000075.1 GCA_027311185.1 Sulfuriferula sp. | reverse complement strand
GTGTTAAAGTATAGGAATTATGAAATAATCGCAAGCAATTCGTGATATTAAGGTGCCGCAATGAATCTGGAACAAGCCCGCTTCAACATGATAGAACAGCAAATTCGCCCTTGGGACGTGCTCAACCCCGTCGTTCTCGATCTGCTCAAACAGGTAAAGCGCGAGGAATTCGTCCCCGCCGCCTACCGCACGCTGGCCTTTGTCGATATGGAAATCCCAATCGGCCACGGTGAAACCATGTTATCGCCCAAGCTTGAGGCTCGGATTCTGCAAGAACTTGCGGTCACCCAATCCGACACCATCCTCGAAGTCGGCACCGGCAGCGGCTACCTCACCGCACTGCTCGCCACGCTTGGGAAATTCGTCCATAGCGTCGATATCGTCGCCGAGTTCAAAGCGCAGGCCCATATCAAGCTGCTCGCCCACGGCATCGGCAACGTCAGCCTGGAAGTCGGCGATGCGGCACAAGGCTGGTCGCGCCACGGCAAATACGATGTCATCGTCATTACCGGCTCTACGCCCATTTTACCGGAAAGTTTTATCAACGACCTCAACCCCGGCGGACGACTGTTCGCCATCACCGGTGACGCTCCAGCGATGACCGCGCAACTCGTGCACTGCGTCGCTCCGGGCGCGCACCGCACGATCACCTTGTTCGAAACTGTCGTCAAACCGCTCCAGCATGCAATGCAACCCGAGCGTTTTGTTTTTTAAAGACAGACGGATGCCCGTCGATACAGGAACACAGCCATGACCGAGCAAGGATTTACCACCGCCCTGCTGCACAGTGACCGGCAGCAGCCCGACCAGTATCGCGCCGTGCACAGGCCGATGCACACGTCCGTCGCCTATGCCTATACCGACCCCGCGGATCTGATCAAGGTCTTTCAGGGTAGCCAGTCGGGCTACGTTTACGGTCGCCAGGGCAATCCGACCACCGCCGCGCTGGAAATCAAGATCAACCTGATGGAGCAAGGTATCGCCAGCGCCTGCTTTGCCACCGGCATGGCGGCGCTGAGCGCCAGTTTTCTCGCCTTGCTACGCGCCGGCGATCACATCGTGGCGAGCGCCTTCCTGTTCGGCAACACCAACAGCCTGTTCGCCACGCTGGGCACGCTGGGGATAGAAATCAGTTTTGTCGATGCCACCGACTGCGACAACGTCGCCGCCGCGCTGCGCGACACCACGCGCATGGTCTTCGTCGAAACCATCGCCAACCCTCGCACCCAGATCGCCGACCTGGCCGGCATCGGCGAGTTATGCGCCCTGCGCGGCGTGCTCTACGTCGTCGACAATACGCTGACCTCGCCCTACCTGTTCCGCCCGGCACAGGTGCAAGCGGGTCTCGTCGTCAATTCCCTGACCAAATACATCGGCGGGCACGGCAACGCGCTGGGCGGCTCGGTCACCGATACGGGACTATTCGACTGGCAGCGTTTTCCGCACATCTACGCCAACTACCGCAGCGCCGATCCCAAGCTTTGGGGCATCACCCAGATCAGGAAGAAAGGCCTGCGCGACATGGGCGCAACGCTACAGGCCGAAAGCGCGCACCGCATCGCCACCGGAGCCGAGACGCTGGCGTTGCGCATGGACAAAACCTGCACCAATGCCACCCGCCTCGCGCAGTTCTTCTCCACCCACCCGGCGATCGCGCGCGTGTATTATCCCGGCCTGAGCGAGCATCCCCAGCACCAACGCGCCAAAACCCTGTTCAAATCATTCGGCGGACTCATGGGCATAGAATTGCGCGTTGACCTCGACAGACTCGCGTTTCTCAAGCAATTGCGCGTCGTCATCTGCTCCAGCCATCTGGGCGATACCCGCACCCTGGCGATCCCTGTGGCTGATACCATTTACTGGGAAATGGGCGCGGAAAGACGGCGCAGCATGGGCATTTCCGATTCGCTGATACGTCTGTCTATCGGCATCGAGGATATCGACGATCTGCTCGCCGATTTCGATCAGGCATTGGCGGCGGCGTAATATCCACACCTGCTTTCAATGCAACATGCCTGGCATGGCTGCGCGAACCGTTGCTGACGCGTAACGCTATTCAATTCCCCTGACGGTTACCGACTTCTTGCGGCTGGGAAAGGTTTTGATGATGGGCACCGATTGCACCGGCCCGCACCCTAAACTCAGCTTTCATGGCAATTAATTCCCAGGGCCACTAAATTATTCAACGTTTACTTTCTCGCAGCTCAATCAATTCCTGTGCACGGCCTGTACTTAACTGACCTGTGTTCTGAAACGCACATACTATACAGCTTCTTCATGATTGAATTAACCTGCTGTTGCTCATCACAGGTTGATAAAAGCATATCATAAGTTGGCGGGTCGTTGTCCTTATCGCTGTGTTAAGTCGCTGTGTTAAGTTTTAATCCTGACTAAAGACTTTAAAGATGATACGTAAACAAGCGTTTATCAATTGTCATTTCTTAATTCCGGTTAAAGCGGCACTCAGGGTATTCGGGCTAGCACTACTTTTAACGATGGGCGGCTGCGCAATCCAGAGTCATGGCTTTCTTCAGCCAGCCGGGACAATAGCGGTGGCCGACAGACGTTTACTGATTGAAGTCGTGCTGCTGATGTTGATTGTGGTGGTGCCGGTATTGATTTTAACTCCGCTACTCGTTTGGAGATACCGCAGCAAAAATACGCTGAGCAGCTATCATCCAGAATGGGAATTTTCTCTGTGGCTTGAATTATTGGTTTGGGGCGTTCCCGTACTGATCGTGGCGATCCTGGGATATATGGTCTGGGTAAAAACGATAGCTCTCGATCCCTACCGCCCACTGAAATCGGTCGAAAAACCGATGGAAATACAAGTAGTCGGCCTCGACTGGAAGTGGTTATTCATCTATCCGGAACTCAATATGGCCACTGTCAACAAACTCGTTTTTCCCGCTGATCGTCCGGTACATTTGACACTAACCAGCGATACGGTAATGCTTACATTGCTGATACCGCGTATGGCCGGTCAAATAGATGTCATGCCGGGCATGAAAACCCAGTTAAATTTTCAGGCTAACCATACCGGTCGTTATCTCGGTGAAAATACACAGTATAACGGCACGGGATTTGCCCAACAGAAATTCACGGTGCTGGCGCTTTCCCCCAACGAATTTTCGGCATGGGTTGGTCAAGTACGCAGACAAGCAAGTCTGCTTAATCAAGCAGCTTACGCAAAAATCGCCGTGCATGATATTGCGCAGCATCCCATTTACTTCTCTTCAATTAACGGATTTCTGTTCGAGTCGATTATAGCCCGATATCACGGCCGCCCCGAGATCAAGGCTGGCACGGAAAAGACCCGAACGACCGCTACTGGGACTAATCATGATCTCTAATTCGTATTGGAACCCTTGGTTCGGCAAGCTGACGCTGAACGCGATCCCTACGGATAGCCTGGTAGCAATGGGAGCCGCATCAATTGCGGTATTAGGCGCTGTCGGGACTATCGTTTTGATAACCGTGTTTGGAAAATGGCGTTATCTTTGGTCGGAATGGGCTACCAGCGTAGATCATAAACGTATAGGCATTATGTATGTCGTCTTAAGTCTTGTGATGTTGTCGCGTGCGGTCATCGAAGCTATAGTAATTCGGTTACAACAGGCGGTTTCGGTAAATCATAGCGGATTTCTGGCCCCCGAGCATTTCGGTCAGCTGTTTACGACGCATGGAACCATCATGATTTTTTTCATGATAATGCCGTTTTTAACCGGCCTGATCAATTATGTAGTGCCCTTACAAATTGGTGCCCGCGATGTTGCCTTTCCGGTACTCAACTCCATCAGCCTTTTTTTGACCGCAGCCGGTGCCTTTCTCATTATGGCCTCGCTGGTATTGGCGCCTTTTTCTACCGGCGGATGGACCGGCTACCCGCCGTTCACCGGGATAGAATTCAATCCCGGCGTCGGCGTTAATTACTGGATCTGGTCGGTAAGCCTGGCCTCTATCGGCTCTACCTTAACCGGCATCAATCTCATTGTGACCATCTATAAGAAACGTGCTCCGGGCATGCGCCTGATGTTTATGCCTTTGTTTACCTGGACCTCACTATGCGTCGCCATTATGATGATTTTCGCCATGCCGCCTCTCACCGTCGCGACAGCGCTGCTGGCATTGGACCGGTATCTGGGCATGCATTTTTTTACCAGCGGCGCCGGCGGCAACATGATGAATTATATTAATTTATTCTGGGAATTCGGTCATCCTGAAGTCTATATCATCGTCCTTCCGGCATTCGGTGTATTTTCAGAAGTGTTTGCGACCTTTTCGGCCAAGGCGCTCTACGGATATACCTCGCTGATTGTTGCAACGATGGCGATTGCCGTCTTGTCATTTACGGTCTGGGTGCATCACTTTTTCACTATGGGACAAAGCGCGAACATTAACGCAGCGTTCGGTATCGCCACTATGCTGATCGGCATTCCCACCGGGGTAAAAATCTACGATTGGATGCTCACGATGTATCGCGGTCGCGTTCGTTTTACCTCCCCCCTGCTGTGGGCTATCGCTTTTCTTGTCACCTTTGTGATAGGGGGCCTGACCGGGATTTTATTGTCTGTTCCTCCCATCGACTTTATGGTTCATAACACCACTTTTCTGATCGCGCATTTCCACAATGTGATAATTCCCGGCTCGCTGTTCGGAATGATTGCAGGTTATCAATACTGGTTTCCGAAAGCCTTTGGCTATCGACTCGACGAGAGGTGGGGACGGATTGCTTTTGTCTGCTGGACGGCAGGATTCTATCTTGCTTTTATGCCGCTCTATGTCCTGGGACTCAAAGGCATGCCGCGACGCAGCGTGGAAACATTTCAGAGCTCCTTCGAGCCGTGGTTACTGGTTGCGGCTGTCGGCTCCTTGCTGATCGCAGGCGGACTTATCAGCCTGGGCATACAGCTTTATGTAAGCATACGCCAACGAGATCGGGCCCGCGTCGCCGCAGGCGATCCCTGGGACGGGCGCAATCTGGAATGGTCCACTTCCGCGCCGCCGCCCGAGTACAATTTCGCAGTTCTTCCGCACATAGAGGGTCGCTACCCGTTTTATCAGATGAAAAAGCTCGGCCACGCTTATCCGCAACAAAAAACCTATCAGCCGATTAAGATGCCTAAAAACAGCGGATTGGGTCCAACGATAGGAGTAGCCTCCGCCGCGCTCTGCTTCGGTCTCGTGTGGTATATCTGGTGGCTTGCCATCGTCGGAACGGCGGTCATCATTGCGGCCATCATCGTACGCAGTTTTAACCGTAATACAATGCGCGTCATCTCGGTCGAAGATATCGAACACACAGAAGCGCGATGGCATGCCATCTTGGCTGCGGCCGTACCGGTATCGCGGGATCAGGAAAATGTTCCGGCCAATGTCGGCCTCGCCGAGTTCATGTCATGACTAATTCCACTACGCCGCTACCGCGGCTTTATCCGGGAATGAATCTGGGGGAGACCGATCCCGATACCCATGAAGCAGCCGAAGAATTAGTGTTCGGCTTCTGGGTATTTCTGATGAGCGACGCCGTACTATTCGCCTTGCTGTTCGCGGTATATGAAACCATGGTCAACAGCACGGCCGGCGGTCCGGGCGCTGCGCAGCTGTTTCATTTGAAGCCTACCCTCATCGAAACGCTGGTACTGCTTGCCAGCAGTTTCACTTTCGGCATGGCATCGCTGATCATGAAATTCAAGCAGCATGTCGTATTGCTTCAAATCGCTCTGATCGGCACACTGATATTGGGCGTATCCTTCCTGGGATTTGAAATCAGCGACTTCGCGAAATTAACCCGACAAGGTGCCGTACCGCAATTAAGCGGCTTCCTGTCATCCTTTTATGTGCTTGTTTCTACTCATTTTTTGCATGTGCTGAGCGGATGTATCTGGATCCTCGTCATGCTGATACAGCTCAGCGTATTCGGTTTGGATGAAACTGTTAAAACCCGTTTGCTGCGTCTGGGCATTTTCTGGCATTTCCTCGATATTGTCTGGATATTTATTTTCACCTTCGTTTACTTGCTGGGGCTGCTCTGATGGAAATCGAGATGAATTTAGGTCGCGAACTGCGCAAATATGTGATCGGAATGGTGATGGCACTCACACTGACCGGTATAGCCTTTGCGTTGACGATTTGGAATTATTGGCCCGTACGGACTCGATTCATCATAATCATCGCCTGCGCAATCCTCCAATTGCTGGTTCATTTCCGCTATTTTTTGCACATAGATTTGGAGAAATCGCATCGCGACGACCTGCAACTCATCCTGTTTTCCGCTTTCATTATCGCGCTGATGGTCGGTGGTATGCTATGGGTCATTTTCAATTTGAATATGCGCATGATGTGACAGATGTATGGGGATATCATGATTTGGGCTCTGTCGACTCGGCTGTTTAGCAGATTTTAATAAGTAAAGCCACCGCCCTCATGGGCTTAAGGAAGTTCGGTGAAACCCATAGACAGAAATTTACTCATTCCGACTCATAAACCATTCAATTCGGTTATCCTCAAGGATTATCTTTCCCTAACCAAGCCCGGCATTATACTCGGCAATATGATATCGGCGGCCGGCGGTTTTTTTTTGGGCAGCCGCGGATCTCCGGATTTTCATCTTCTCGCTGCAACGCTATGCGGCATTGCCTTAGTCATAGGCGGCGCTTGCACCCTCAATAATGGGATCGACCGGGATATCGATGCACTCATGCAACGCACCCGGAATCGTCCTTTGGTCAAAAAACGGGTTCCTTTGATACAGGCTTTCGTGCTGGGCTGGACGCTGGCTTTGTTCGGTCTGTATCTGTTGATTGACTATACGAATTTATTGACTGCTTAGATTACAGGTATCGGATTTACGGTTTACGTCGGCTTC
>DAICZK010000074.1:298-6877 GCA_027311185.1 Sulfuriferula sp. | reverse complement strand
TTTACCGTGCGCCCGCGATGGGATCTGGAAACAATGGAAGCGCCCGTTATCTATTAACACGCAGCCGCCCCGGTTTTGCGCGCCAGCAGCACTTCAAACGCATCGAAAATGCGCTGTACGTAAGGATTTTTAAACGCCAGACAGGCATGCTCCGTTTCCGGATGGACGAGCATGGTCGCGTTGGCCTCAAATACCAGAATACGACCGTCCGCCAAAATGGAGAAATCTACGCCGGCGAAATCCAGATCCAGCCTGCGCCCTATTTCCGCCACCGCGGCCATGCCGCGCTCGCCGAGAACCTGCTCCGGGTACGCGAGAAAGCGCTCCTCCTCCGCCAGTTTCCACGCCACGTCGAGCATGTCAGCCGTCGCATAATGCACCATCCACTGCGTGGAAATCGCCAGATGATAAGGGAAAGCAACGCCGTCGATGAAGATTATCCGGTATTTGCGAAAATAGCCGTCGGTGGAACGATAATCGTGATACGCCGACAGATAGATCGCCTCGTTGTATCCTGTCGACAACAAGGTTTGCAACGCCGGTAAGTTATCCACCTGCAGCAATCGCTCGCCGCCATGCGAACCGGCGGGCCGCGCAAGTAACGGAAACTGCAACGCAGCAGGCAAGTCCTCTCCTTGCGCAACGCGCCATACCGCCGGAACCAGACTATGCGCAACATCGCCGAGCAGTTCCTGGATCAGATGACGCGCGGTGCGCGCTACTGCCTCGGGGCGATTGAGCACGGGTTTATCGCACTGGCGCATGAATTCCGCCACAGGCGCCAGCGTCGCGCCTATCCTGTCGGGCTCGCCGATAGCGTTGAATACCACGTCGTAAGCAGGCAAAGTTTGGAACTGTCCGATCGGGGCATAGCCTATCATCCATTCGACGGTATCGTTGATCCCGGGCGGGAATAAATGCGTGGTCGGCACATTACCTTTTTCCACCCCCAACAGGATCAGCACCGTTCTGACTGCGCCGGGGGTCGCATTGCGGAACCAGCACTGCTTGCTGTATGCCATGTCCATGTGCCGCCTCGCCTCCTCCTCGCGGCCGTCGTTGATCAAAATCGCCGCGAGATTGCGATGCGCGATTACCAGTTCGGGTTCAATTGCCAGCGCCTGTCGATACCAGTCCTGCGCTACCGGGTACTGTTTTTCGCGCGAGTACAGAATACCGAGATTACAGTGTGCCTGCGCGGAGTCCGGCTTGCAGGCGATCGCCTGCAGGTAGCTGGCGGCTGCGGCCTCGACCTCGCCCAGATCCTTGAGCGCGTTGCCCAGATTGTTGTGCGCCTCCGGATAATCCGGCCTGTAAAACAAAGCCCGGCGGTAGCTGGCGACGGCTTCGCCTGGCCTGCCCAGCGCCTGAAATACGCAGGCCAGATTGTAATGCGCCTCGGCCGAATCCGGTTTGATCTCCAGCGCCAGCGCGTAACATGCCATTGCCTCATCGAACCGGCCTTGCTCCTGCAGCGCGCAGCCGAGATTGTTTTGCACTTCTACCGAAACCGGATTCAAGCACAGCGCCTGCCGATAGCTGGCGACAGCCTGATCCAGCCGGCCCTGACTCTGCAACGCGCTGCCAAGATTATTATAGGCTTCAGCATAAGCGGGGATAAGCGCCACGGCCTGACGGTAATTCGCAACCGCATCATCCAGATCGCCCATATCTTTCAACGCGTTGCCGAGATTATTGTAAGCCTGCGCATAATCCGGCTGGCATGCTATGGCCTGCCGGTAGCTGGCCGCGGCCTCGCCAGCCTTGCCCTGCTCTTTGAGCGCATTGCCCAGATTGTAATGCAGCACGGCATAGCCCGGGCGCAACGCCAGCGCCTGGCGGTAGCAGATCACCGCTTCGTCGAGGCAGCCCTGATCCTTGAGCGCGTTACCCAGATTATTGTGGGCTTCGACGTAGCGCGGTGCGCAAACGATAGCCTGCCGATAACTGGCGACCGCCTCGTCCAGCCGAAGCAGCGTCTGTAACACATTGCCCAGATTGTTGTGCGCCTCAGCATACCCCGGCTCGATGGCCAGTGCCTGCCGATAATGCAGGATCGCCTCGTCGTATGCACTTTGTTCGAGCAGGATGTTGGCCAGATTATAATGTATCATCGCGGAATCCGGCATGAGATTGAGCGCCTGGGCGTAACTGAGCCGGGCGTCTTCCAGCTTGCCCTGATCCTTGAGAGCATTGCCCAGATTATTATGGGCTTCAGCATAATCGGGTTTGCGGGCGATTGCCAAACGATAATTTTCTATCGCGCCCGCCAGCTTGCCCAAGGATTGCATGACCACACCAAGATTCGCATAATATTCGGGATTCGATGAATTCGTAGCAATGGCTTGAATCATCAGTTCCGCAGCGGCATCAGGCTGGCCAAGCGCATGGACGACCAGGCCCAAAAGATATAATGCGTCGGAATGATCAGGTTCTTTTTGCAAGATTTGCCGATACAGGATTTGCGCCTGCGGCAAGCGGCCTGCCTGATGATGCGCTAACGCCTGCTGCAGCAGCTGAAATATCGAAGGCATAGCGGCTTGCACAATTGATCCGCGAGACAACATACAGCATTGTTTGTATTTTTTTCCGCTGCCGCAAAGGCATGGCGCATTACGGCCGATTTTTTGCATAATGATTTATCTTGCGCAGGCCACGAGATTTCATTCCATACCCGCCGCGCCCGCTTTGCCGGAAGCAAATGGCGGCTTGGCCAACCAGACGAACACCATCAGCCCCCCAAATACCCAGGCCGATGCAATAAACACATCGTTCACTGCCAACATATACGCCTGTTTACTGACTTGCTGCTCAATTACTGCTAGCGAGCTGGATTGAGAAAATCCCAGTCCGTGCAGGACATGCAGCGCTGCTTGCGTCAATGGGTTCATGGTCGTAATGTTTTCAGTCAACTGGCTATGATGAAATATATCGCGCCGGTCCCATATGGCGACACTCAAAGAAGTACCGAAACTGCCTCCCAGTATCCGCAGGAAGTTGGACAAACCCGACGCACTCGCAATGCGAGTTGCCGGCAGGCCGGATAACACAATCGACATTAACGGAATGAAAAAGAAAGCCATTCCTATACCCTGAAAAAAACGCGGCAGGGTGAGTTCCATAAAACTGGCATTCGTATTGAAAGTAGAAGCCCAATAAGCAATAACGGCAAAGACTATAAAGCTGAAACTGACTAGCACACGCAGGTCAAACCGGTTCATATACTTGCCGACGAAAGGAGACAGTATCACCGATAAAATGCCGATGGGCGCGGCCGACAATCCGGCCCAGGTTGCGGTGTAGCCCATTTGGGTCTGCAACCATAAGGGATAAACCACCACGCCCGAGAAAAAAGTCATATATCCCAAACTGATTGCCGTCGTGCCGACAGTAAAATTTCTGACCGAAAACAAACTGAGATCAACGACCGGATGGTCTGCAGTGAGCTCCCATATTATGAAAATAGTCAACGTAACCAATGACAATACGCCCAAAATTACAATAAACGTCGATCCGAACCAGTCCATCTCGTTACCCTTGTCCAGCAGTAACTGCAAGCTCCCTACACCCACAATCAACAAAAACAAGCCCATCTTGTCGATAGGCAACTGGACTTTTTCCGTTTCTCGTTTACTGAGCAATTTCCAGGTAAAATAAGTCGACGCCAGGCCCACCGGAACGTTAATATAAAAAATCCACGGCCAGCTTAAATTATCGGTAATATAACCGCCTAAAATCGGCCCTAAAATCGGCGCAACCACCACTGTCATGCCCCACAATGCGAGCGCTAGCCCTTTTTTTTCCGTCGGATAATTAGCCAACAGCAAACTTTGCGACAACGGTATCATGGGACCCGCCACAGCTCCCTGAATAATGCGAAAAACTATCAGCATGGGCAAACTGGTGGACAAACCGCAAAACATCGAAGCCAGCGTAAATAGCAGAGTCGATACGACAAACAGCTTGACCTCGCCGAAACGTTTCGCCAGCCAGCCCGACAGCGGCAAAGCGATGGCGTTGCTCACGGCGAATGAGGTAATGACCCAGGTACCCTGATCGGGACTGACCGCCAGATCGCCGGCTATATCGGGAATCGACACGTTGGCAATCGATGTATCGAGCACCTGCATAAACGTGGCGAGCGACAACGCCAGCGTCAGCAGAGCTAACGCCGGACCGCGAATCGGAGACTGTTGGCTCATTGAGAATTCAACCGTTTTGTTTCAAAATCCGGGCGATCAATGCGTCGACGGCCTGGTCATTATTCGTAAATATCGCCGTAGTGTAAATCGGGTTCACCGGCTGACTGGAGGCTACCGCCATTCCGCGACGTTCATGCGTATCTACGGTAACAGCCAGAGATAATCCAAGTCGCAAGGGATATTTTGCGATGTCACGCGGATCGAGCAAAATCCGTACCGGCAGGCGCTGTACAATTTTTATCCAGTTTCCCGTTGCGTTCTGCGCGGGCAATAAAGAAAATACGCTGCCCGTACCAGCATCCAGTCCCACTACTTTGCCATGGAATTTCACATCGCTGCCATACATATCGGAAGTAACGATAACGGGCTGACCGATACGGATATTTCCAAGCTGATTTTCCTTGAAGTTGGCATCCACCCAGATTTGGTTGAGCGGTACAATCACCATCAAGGGCGTGCTCGAACTGACGCGCTGACCGATTTGTACCGACCGCTTCGCAATAAAGCCCGACACGGGCGCCCGGATCATCAACCGCTGCACCGCCAGATACGCATCCTTCAACACCGCTTCTGCGGTCAGGACTGAGGGATGCGTAGTCAGGGTAGTATTGGCAACCATGCTTTCGGCGGCCTGCAATTGATATTTTGCCGTATTCAGCGCCGATTGAGTTTGTGCCAGCGTGGTTTGCGCATGCTGCACTTCTTCCGCCGACACCGCATGTTCGCCGATCAGACTCTTGCGCCGTGCCAGATCGCTGCGCGCATTATCCAGGTCCGCCTGACGTTGCACGATCGTGCTTCGCAATTCTTTTACGACGTCATACAGCTGTTTGACCTGGCGCACTGTTTGCCCAAGTTGCGCCTCGGCTTTCGCCAGCGCAATTTTGGTTTGCGCACCATCGAGCAATACCAGCGGTTGGCCCATGTTTACCAATTGCGTATCGTCGGCATACAGGGCCACCACGTTACTGTTCATTTGCGGCATCAATTCCACCATATTTCCCGCCACATACGCGTCATCGGTCGATTGCTCGAATTGCGCGTAAACAAACCAGTAAATGGCGTAACTGACCCCCAACAAGACAAATACCAGCGCCGCGATGATCAGCATCGTCTTGCGTTTGGCTTTTTTTTCGGGCTTATCCTTATTATCGTCAGCGGCGTCTTTGTTGTCGGCAGGTTTGTTATCGCCCGCAGCCTGGTTACCAGCCGGTTTTTTATCGTCCGCATTCTGATTTTCACTACTTTGCTTATCTGTTTTATTTTCCTCTGTTTTATTTTCCATACGCCACTGCCTTAACTGGATGATTATTAGGTAATCCGCCTAACGCCTGTATCAGGGACAGCGTCACTGCCAACCGCCGTGCGTCAAGATCGATCTGTGTCTGTTGCGCGTTGAGCAGCGGTATCTCCGCCTGCAAGACGGGCAAATAATCTTCCATTCCGCGTCGGTAACGAGCCTCGGCAAGATGCCGCGTACGCTCCAGCGCAGCGACTACATTCTGTTCGGCCAGGGTTTGCTGTTCCAGGGCGCGTAATGACACGGACGCAGCGTTCACATCACGCATGGCAGCAATAACGGTTTGATTATAGGTTTCTACCGCGATATCGTAGTGCGCATAATTTGCTCCAAGATGGGCCCTGAGTCTGCCACCATCGAAGATAGGCAAATTTATGGCGGGGCCGACCGTAGCCATTTCACTGCCGCTCTGCAATAATCTTCTCAATCCCAGGCTCTGGAAACCCACCGAAGCCCCAAGATTGATGTTAGGATAGAAATCGGCCCTTGCCGTATCGATCATGGAAGAAGCCGCCTTGATTTCCAGATTTTGCGCAATAATGTCCGGGCGCGAACCGAGCCAATCGGCAGGAATCACGTCAGGCAACGAAGGCGGCACGTCTGCGGTAATATAAATTTCGTTCCCGGATGCGGGCGGCTGACCCATTAGCGCTGCTATAGCATTCCTATCAAGCTTGTCGAGTTCCGACAAACGCGCGATATCAAAATTCAGCGTCGCAATACCACTTGCATATTGATACATCGGCAGGTCCGACGCGATGCCGCTATGCGCGCGCTATTTCAATAAATGCAACAAGCTCTGCTGTTTTGTCAGCATGGCCTGCGCCACCGCGATTTTAGCGGCATCGCTTTGCAGTTTAAAATAACTTTGTGCGACCGCTATACTTAAAATCAGACGCGCTTCGGCCGCCTCGGCTTTAGTCGCATCCACTTCGGCCAGCGCAGCTTTGAGAGCGGCGCGATTTTTTCCCCACCAATCGAATTGGTAATTGAAATCAAGCGTTAATTGACCCAAGTTAAAAATGCTACCGCCGAGCGGTGGCGGAAACAAGCCTTGCGGGCTCAGCTTCTGGCGTA
>DAICZK010000074.1:0-288 GCA_027311185.1 Sulfuriferula sp. | reverse complement strand
GCTCGGGCAAGGATATTTTTTTGGCCTCCGCATGCAATCCGGACGAATCCGCGCATGACGCAAGCAATGAGACCAATATCACTATTCTGACTGAACGCCACATAATTCACTTTCCAGCAAAACGACAGGCATAGCCATAGAAAACAAAATCGGCGGAAATTCGTTATCTTACTTAATAAGGTAGTTCATGTAAGTATTGTAACGCACTAAACCACTTTTTTGTCAATTTGATATGGACTCTTTTTCATACTATCCAGGAAAAATAATTTATATGATTAAACACTCATT
>DAICZK010000073.1 GCA_027311185.1 Sulfuriferula sp. | reverse complement strand
CCCATACGGCCATCGAGAAAAACGAAAGCGACGCGCGTCGTTTGCTGGTTGCGCAGACGCTGCTGCCCCACAGCTACAACAACGATTTGCTCAAGAACCAGATCAGCCTCGCGCCCGACCCGCTGCTCGGCACCGACAAGCGCAGCCTGGCCTGGCAAGCCCGGTTGAACCAAATCCCGACTGCCGTTGTCTTGGAAGCAACAGCACCCGACGGATACGCAGGTAACATAGAGTTGCTCGTGGGAGTGACCGCGCAAGGCGAGCTATCCGGCGTGCGTGTCGTCGCGCATAAGGAAACGCCGGGCCTTGGCGATTATATCGATGTCACGAAAAGCCCGTGGATACACCTATTTGACGGCAAATCGCTCAGCAATCCCGGTGCCGGCGGCTGGAAGGTCAAGAAAGACGGCGGTCAATTCGACTTCATGGCCGGGGCGACGATTACGCCGCGCGCGGTGATCAAAGCCGTGCATCATGCGTTACAATATGTCAACCTGCACCACGCAGCATTGTTTGCAACTAACGCTGGAGCCAAATCATGAGTTCTTATCGCGAAATCATCACCAACGGCCTGTGGAAACAGAATCCGGGCATGATACAACTGCTGGGCCTGTGCCCGCTGTTGGCCATCAGCAACAACGTCGTCAACGCCATGGGGCTGGGGCTGGCAACCGCGCTGGTCATGGCATTCAGCAATGCCGGCGTATCGTCGGTGCGCAATCTGGTATCTCAGGAAACGCGCATTCCGATTTTCATCCTGATCATCGCCGCGCTCGTCACGATCATCGACATGTCGATGAATGCGTTTATTCATCCCCTCTACCTCGTGCTCGGCATCTTCGTCCCGCTCATCGTCACGAACTGCATCGTGCTCGCTCGCACCGAAACCTTTGCGGCAAAAAATCCCGTCCTGCCGTCTCTGCTCGACGGCCTGATGATGGGGCTGGGCGTCACGCTGGTTCTGGTGACGCTGGGCGCGGTGCGCGAACTGATAGGCAAAGGCACGCTGCTCTCGGGCATCGATCTGGCTTTCGGCCCGATCGCAAAAAACTGGGTGATACACGTCATTCCGAATTATCCTGGATTTTTGCTGGCCATCCTGCCTCCCGGCGCATTTTTCGGCTTGGGCATGATCATCGCACTGCGTAACTGGTGGGATCAGCGCGCTCAGCGCAAGACTGCGACCTATATGCCGCTTACCTCGTCGCCTGCTTAACGCTTGAATGGTTCTGATCGGGGGGCGTCATGGCAACCAACTATGAAACCGATGTGATCGTTTGGGCACAGGAACAGGTTGCTCTGCTGCGCTCGGGCAAGCTCGCGGAAATCGATATCGAACATATCGCCGAGGAGATCGAGGACGTGGGCAAAAGCGAGAAACGCGAACTGACCAGCCGCATGGCTATCCTGCTGTGCCATCTGCTCAAATGGCAGCACCAGCCCGAACGTCGTGGTTCGAGCTGGCAACGCACCATCAAGGAGCAGCGTCGCGCCATTGCCCTGCATCTCGAAGAAACACCCAGCCTGAATTCATTGCTCGACAACAGCCACTGGCTTGAAGGCGCCTGGGCGGACGCCATTGCCAGAACTATTGCAGAAACAGGCCTGGACACCTTCCCCGCGTCATGTCCGTGGAGCATGGCGCAGGCGCTGGAGCAGGATTTTTTCCCAGCCTGATAACGGCTGCGCCCGCACTCGTCGCTACGTCGCCATGCACTCCGGCGCGACCAGCACATCGACACCCGCTAAGGGGCAAATGCTAGCCGCCGGAATCGGCGCGCCACGACGCCACGCTGCCACGGCATCGCGTTTGCCTGCCCCGGCGACCAGAAACAGCACCATCGCCGCATCGCTCAAACGCCGCGCACTCAAGCTGACGCGCTCCGGCGGAGGTTTGGGCGCATGGCTCACGGCCAGCGCATCGGCCGCATCCTCGCTCGTCTGCCCCGGAAACAGGCTTGCGGTGTGCCCGTCCTCGCCCAAACCCAGCAATACCACATCGAAGCGGCCCACCCCGCGCAATTGGTCGAGATAATCTGCCGCCGCCGATTTGCCGCCCCACTCGGCATGCATGAGATGAATCTGCGCAGCAGGGATAGCGCTGTCGTGCAACCACGCCTGATACGCCATCAGGCTATTTCGCTCGGCGTCGTCAACCGGCAGGCAGCGCTCGTCGCCGAACCAGATATGCCAGCGCGACCAGTCCGTTTGCAGCTCCGGCATCCGCTGGTACAAGGCGCGCGGCGTGCCGCCGCCCGCGAGCACCAGATGGAAACAGCCGCGTTCGCGCAATGACTGCGTCGCAGCATCCGCTATCCGACGCAACGCCGCCTCGGCGATATTGTCGGTCACGTGCCAGCGCGTGCGTGTCAGGCAGCCTGCGGTCATCAATCTAGCCTTCCAGGAAAATTCGCATCATCTGCATGTTAAAACCCCGACTACAATGTTTACCAGGAAGGCGCTGATTTATTCGAACTCGACCTTCCCGCCTGAGCGGGAATGGCGAATTATCGGATATTTGTATGCCATTTCGGTAGGAGCGAGCTTGCCCGCGATTCTGCGGCCAAATTATCGCGGGCAAGCCCGCTCCTACGGCCAGCGATTGTGTCTCGTAAAATTTGAATAAATCAACTGCATTATTGACGAAACTCGGGCTCATTTCAAGTTCACCAGCGAATATGCGGGAACATGTCGCGCACCACGCCGAGCATGACCTTGCCGCCCGGCAGCAACAACAGCACCTGGGGAAACAGAATCAGCACCAGCATAATGACCAGTACCAGCAACAGCACCACATTCATGAACACGCTCTCGGGCCGTAGCGCGCCCCAGTAGCGCATGGCGAGAAACATCACGTCCTTGCGATGTTCCGCCATGCGCCGCCAGCGCATCGCCAGCTTAACCAGCAAATAGACCACGTAGCCGCCCGTCAGCGAGGCCATCAAGATACGGAATATGCCGAACAGATCCATCTCGCCACGCGCAACGTGCTGGTAAAACCACGACACTACTCCCACCGAGACCGACGCCAGCACGGCGATCAGCACATTCCACAACAAACGCTGGCGCTCCCGCGCCAGATCTTTCTGCCGCTGGATAAAAAAACTGTCGACTTCGACCTTGAAATATTCCACTTTTTCCTGCACCAGCGAGGAAATCTCCTGTCGCGCCACCAGCATGCGCTGATCGAGCACCGCGGAGAGACGGGTGGCCGCATAGTCGACCATTTCGCGCACGTCGTCCTTGGTGAACTCGCGCTGGTTATGCAGCTCCATCGATATTTTGTCGAGCTTGGCGTCGATTTCCTGGCTGGTCGTCAACACAACATCGCGCAACTCGCCGCCGACTTTCGTCGCGCCCTCCTTCACCACCGTTTCCAGCCGGTCGCCCGCCAGCGCGATAGCGTCGCGCGACACCTCGGACAACTGGGAACGCGCGTAGTCCATTTCCTTTTCAAACCAGGCCATAGTCACCTCTTGAGCAATACCGTCAGCAACCTGAAAATATCATTTAGGCTTGACAAAACGGCCTTCCTCACCGGCCAGCAAGCGCGTGATATTCGCCCGGTGGCGCCAGAATATGAATGTCGCGAGCAGCGACAGGGCGGCCATCGCTTCGTTGCCGAGCAAATAGAACCCGGCTATCGGCGCCGCCAGCGCGGCGGTCAGCGCGGCGAGCGACGATATCCGTTTGACGGCAAACACGACCAACCAGATCAGCGCGCAGATCAAACCCAGCCACGGCGAGAGCGCCAGCAGCACCCCCAACGCCGTCGCCACGCCCTTGCCGCCCTTGAAACCGAAAAACAGCGGATACATATGCCCGAGCAGCGCTGCCACCGCCGCCGCGTAGACCACCCAGTCCGGCAAACCGTAGCGGGCACGCGCGTAAGCCGCCAGTGTCACGGCGAGCCAGCCTTTTGCGAGGTCTCCGAACAAGGTGGCGGCAGCGGCGGATTTGCGCCCGGTGCGCAGCATATTGGTCGCCCCCGGGTTGCCGGAACCGTGACTGCGCGGATCGGGCAGTCCGAGAGCGCGGCTGACCAGCACCGCGAACGACAGGGACCCCAGCATATAAGCCAATACCATCACAGCCGATGACATCATCGTGGTTTTATCCCAAACACAAAACCACATTGTAAACCAACTCCCGCGCATGCCGACAGCGGGAAAACGTCACAGGGTCGAACGGATGTGCGAATGACGGAATCAGTAGCCGAACGGACGGCGGCCTGCGCCAGCCCTGCCCGGCGAAAACGGGCGTCGCAAACAGCTCCGGGCGACTGCGGCAGGTTAATCCGGTGGCACCCGTTCAACCATGCGGTTTGGCATGGTTGATCCGGTCAAGTACCGCCCGCCGGTATTTCGGCCGCTCGCGCATCGACCTCAAGTGTGCGAGCGTGTCGGCCAGCATCGCGGATACTTCGGGCGTTCGGGGCCTGAGCGTGGCATTGCCGAAGGTAGGCATCGCCGAGCCGTCGTTCTTGTCCGAAGGCGGCGAGCTCAACGACAAGTCTGCGTTCAATTTCATGAGCATCACCTCGCGTGATCCGGGCCAGAATATCCCCGCTGATTTCTTCGGGTACGTGATCCCGATTTAACTGTAACGCCGCGACGCCGATCCGCCCCGGGTACAAATCCGCCAGAGCCGCCAGCGTAGCGGGCAGCTCCGCCTGGATTTTCGCCATCGCCGCCATGCTCGCGCCGCGACCCTCGGCCTGAAAACGCGCGAAAGTATTGCGCAAGGCGCGCTCGGGTTCGCAATCCACGATCAATACGGTCGGAATGCAACCCGCGTCCAGGGTCGCGCGGATTTTCTTCTCTGCCTCGGTAAATTCGCTCAGCTGACGCTCGTAGACCAGCCGGTAATGCGCCAGATCGCGTCCGGCGAAGGCGGCAGTCTTGCCCGCGCCGGGAATGCCGGTGACGAACAGAACATGGCGACGGCTATCGGGTGCGGCCAGCAAGCGCCTGAACTGCTCCGCCGCGAGCACCGCTGCGGCGTTGTGCACCGGCGCGTTAAACACATTGCGCCCGGCGCGGCTCGCGGCGTAGGCGGGGAATAATTCCTTGAAGGCATCCGCGCTGATATAGCGCCCGCCGTTGGTCTCCGGCAGCAACGCATAATCGCGCAACAAGCGTTCCACATCGTGCGCCGCCTCCCAGCAAGCCTGATCGTGCACCTCCTGGCGCAATAGGCTGGCAAAACTGCGTGGTTCTATGGTTTCAAGCGCCATGGGGCTTTCCTTCCGGTGACCTGTCGGCATGCGGCTTCGGGCTGCATGCTCGCCGAGTATACCACCGGCCCGGTCGGCGTTGATATTGCCGATCGGCAAAAACCGCTCATACGCGGAACTGCCGGATCACTGGTGCCAGAATGCAGGCCCAGTTCGACAAAGCCATACGGATACCGCCTTGATAACTGCTAAAGGTTAATCTGTCGCTGACACTGGATGCGGCCGTCACTCGGCTTGGCGGAAGTTTTGGTCATGTTTAATCGTATCCTGTATGCAGACACATTACAAATGATTCAACCTGTCCTGCGAAAGATGCCGCCATATTGTGCAGAGCGTGCCTCGCAGCATCGGTGAGGCGCTCAAAGGCTCCAGGCTCGGCGAATTCTGGAAGTACCGCGCTCACATTTCAACGCAGCAGGGCTGGCACAGGATTCCATATTAGTGTATAAACACACAAACACCTGAACACCAATCAAGGACTAGTCGTGAACCAAATACGTTGGAACATTGCAGTTTCGCCTGATACTGATCAATCTCTTCGCATATTTTTAGCCAGCCGAGGCGGGGGCCGAAAAGGCGACCTGTCGCGCTTTATTGAGGAAGCCGTTCGAGCTCACATTCTGGAGTTGACAGCCGAGCAGATCAAAACGTCCAACGTCGGCATAAATGAAGGCGAATTGACAAATATGGTAGACGAAGCTGTGCAGTGGGCACGCAATCGCTGATGCGTGTCGTACTCGAGACAAACGTACTACTTTCTGCGCTTATCTCACCCCATGGCGCCCCGGATGCAATCTATCGGGCCTGGCGCGCCGCCAAATTTGATCTGGTCACTGCATTCGCGCAACTCGACGAACTGCGTCGCGCCAACCGCTACCCAAAGTTTCAAGCGGTACTGCAACCGCACCGGGTGGGTGCGATGTTCAACAATCTCCAACGCGCGATCGTTCTGGATCAGCTCATATCGGATGTCGAAGCTGACGATCCAGACGATTCATTCCTGCTCGCAATGGCGCTCGCAGGAGATGCCGATTATCTGGTAACCGGAGACCGTCGCGCAGGGCTCTTGCAAAAAGGAAACCTGGGGCGAACGCGAATCGTCACACCGGCCGCGTTTTGCCTGAAAGTGCTCTGATCACCTGGATTGGGATTGATTTTATATTTTCCGGAAACAAGCATACTGCTTATAACCGGTAACCAACTTTTATTAACCCGCCGGAGCGACGATATGGCTGCCCTGTTTTGCCCCAATTCGGCGTCTGCCTACTCTTTGAATTCATCCGTATCGAGGTATTGCCGCGCCTGCCGGCAGTCCCTTTGACCAAAGCTGCCGCAATACGTCACATTCGGCCTGAAATGACCTGCCGAAAATCGGCATTTGCGATGCGCGTCATCGCGGCGTGGCGTCGGCTAATGTTGATATAGCGGTTTAAATAATTTTACTATGCTCATAATTAAATGGTAGAATTTTTTTGTACAATTTTCAGGCATAAGTATTTTAACGCACTGGCACAGGGATTGCTGATAGTAAGGCAAACACTACAAGGTGTTTTTTGCTTCCCCCCATTTCTTAGGAGAACCAGAATGAAAAAGGTACAACAAGGCTTTACCCTGATCGAATTAATGATTGTGGTCGCTATTATCGGTATATTGGCGGCGATTGCGATTCCGCAGTACGGCGATTATGTTTCCAAAACACGAGCATCTGGTGCTGCTACAGAAATTGCATCAACAAAATCAGCTATTATCCAGTGCTACACTGACCAGGTAGGCGTGTTTACTGGTTGTAATGCCGGTACTAATG
>DAICZK010000072.1 GCA_027311185.1 Sulfuriferula sp. | reverse complement strand
CCACTCCTTCTCAAAACTTCCCTATCAATCAATATCCTGCGCGATCATCACGCGAATTTATGCAAAATCCGGGCTAGGCGTAGTCCCGTCGTGGTGAAGCCGCGACCCCGAATGGATGTACGCGCTGTTTTTATTTTCGAAATCCCTTATTTCCGGTTTCCATGAAAAATTAGCATGACACGACTATTAACCGACACATTAAGGACGCACGCGGTTTATGCCGATCTCTCCGACGCGGGGCTGATTGCGGTCCAAGGCGCGGATGCCGTGACTTTTCTGCAGGGACAGCTAACCAACGACGTGCGTAAACTGGCGCAGCAGCGCGCGCAATATAGCGGGCTGTGTTCTCCCAAGGGCCGTTTGATCGCCAGTTTTTTGCTGTGGCAGCAAGGCGACACGATTTATTTGCAAATGCCGGAGGAGTTGCAGGCATTTTTGCTCAAGCGCCTGTCCATGTATGTGCTGCGCTCCAAAGTGCAATTGAGCGATGCGCGCGCGCTATGGCGTCGCATAGGCGTTGCCGGAGCGCAGGCCTCAGCTGTGATCGAGGAGCTGACCGGGTGCGTGCTGGCCGAGGATATGGCAGTGACGCAAAGCGGGGCGGTGAGTGTGATGCGGCTGTCTGCCGACCGTTATCAGATTACACTGCCCGTCGCGGAGGGTGACGGTGTTCTGGCCAGGCTGGCCGGGCAGGCCGAGCCAATTGATAGTACCCAGTGGCAATGGCTGGAGATACAGGCCGGGATCCCGACTATCCTCGCCGCTACGCAGGATCAGTTCGTGCCGCAAATGGTGAATTTCGACCTGACGCATAGCGTCGATTTCCAGAAGGGTTGCTATACCGGCCAGGAAATTGTGGCGCGCACGCAATATCTCGGCAAACTCAAGCGGCGCATGTATCGGGTGCATGCCGACACGCCGATGAGCGCAGCAGACGAAATTTACAGCCCCGAGATGGAGGGGCAGGCCAGCGGTATGGTGGTCAACGCGCAACCTTCGCCAACCGGGGGGTGGGACGCACTGGCCGTCGTGCAGATCAGTAGCGCGCAATCGCAGCCGCTGAGGGTGAAAGCAGCAGAGGGCGCATTGTTGACACTGGGCGAGCTGCCTTATTCGCTAACGAGTATTTGACGCGTGCAAGCCGACGACGGCCTGGGGTTATCGCTTTTAGGCAGACCTGCCACTTATCCGGCGGAATACGACCCCAGCCTGCTGTTTCCGATTGCGCGACAAGCCAAGCGCGATGAAATAGGTCTGGGCGGCACATTGCCGTTTTTCGGCGCGGACATCTGGAATGCTTATGAGCTTTCCTGGCTCAATTTGCGCGGCAAGCCGCAAGTTGCCATTGCGACCTTCATCGTGCCCGCCGATTCGCCCAATATGGTCGAGTCCAAATCGCTGAAACTCTACCTGAACTCCTACAACCAGACCCGGTTGGCGAGCCATGAGGCGTTGCAGGCGCAACTCTGCGCCGATTTGAGCCGGGTGGCGGGCGCTGGCGTGCAGGTGCGCCTCACTCTGCCCGATGCTTTTTCCGGTCTGGCGTTGGCCGACATGGCAGGGGAGTTGCTTGATCGGCTCGATATCGAGGTGGAGCGCTACAGCCCCGACCCGGCGGCGTTAAGCGTGCAGACAAATGCATCGGTGATCGAACAGACGCTGGTGTCGCATTTGTTAAAGTCGAACTGTCCGGTGACCGGCCAGCCGGATTGGGCCAGCGTGCAGATACATTACGCGGGCCAACCGATCGAGCAGGCGGGCCTGTTGCGATATCTGATCGGTTTTCGTAACCATAATGAATTTCACGAACAATGCGTGGAACGGATTTTTACGGATATTCTGCGCGTCTGTCGCCCCATCAAGTTATCTGTTTATGCGCGATATACGCGGCGTGGCGGCCTGGATATCAATCCGTGGCGCACCAATTTCAACAGCGTCGGCCTGCCGTCCAATTTGCGCCACGCACGTCAATAGGACTGCGTTAACCATGTGTGGTTAGGAGTGGGCTTGCCCGCGAACAATGGGCTGTTTGTATCTTCAAATAAATCGGTGCCTCATCAAGTCTGTATTGCATTATCACCAACGAAGCGCTCGACAACCCGGTCGCCGTCGATAAACATCGACACGTCCAGTTCGCTGACCGTGCGTTGCAGGTGCCGCTCGAATGTGGCGCCGTTGGTGACGGATGGGTAGACCTCCATCCAAGTGAGCGGATCGTCGCGGCGTTTGAGCAGATAACCGCGAACGCCGCTACGGCAACCCAGCCGGGCTTGCATGGCGCGGATTTGCAGCTCGGTTTCGGCGTCGTCGCTATGGACGCGGTAATAGATATAAATATGCACGCGCGCCCTTTCACAAAATACGCTTGTCGTATCGGATTACATTCCCGGCATCATGCCCTTCATGCCGCGCATCATTTTCGCCAGACCGCCTTTGGACATCATTTTCATCATTTTTTGCGCTTGTTCGAACTGCTTGAGCAGGCGGTTGACTTCCTGCACCGACACGCCGGCACCTGCGGCGATGCGGCGTTTGCGCGAGGCTTTGAGGATTTCCGGCTTGCTACGCTCTTGCGGCGTCATGGCGTTGATGATGCCTTCGATACGGTTGACGGACTTGTCGTCCGCCCCGGCGGGAATACCGGCACCTGCAGCGCCGGGGAGTTTGTCCATGAGCGCGGACATGCCGCCCATTTTTCGCATTTGCTGGATTTGAGTCTTGAAATCTTCGAGATCGAAACCTTTGCCTTTTTTGATTTTCTCGGCAAAGCGCGTTGCTTCGACTTGGTCTACGTTGCGCTGGGCGTCTTCGATCAACGACAGTACATCGCCCATGCCAAGCACGCGCGACGCCATGCGTTCGGGGTGAAACAGCTCCAGGCCGGTGAGTTTTTCGCCGACGCCGATATATTTGATCGGCTTGCCAGTGACATGGCGCACCGATAACGCCGCGCCGCCGCGCGAATCGCCGTCCAGCTTGGTCAGGATGATGCCGGTCAGCGGCAGCGTGTCGTTGAAGGCGCGTGCAGTATTGATGGCGTCCTGCCCTTGCATGGCGTCGACCACGAACAGCGTTTCTATCGGCCGCAGCGCCTCGTTGAGTGCGCGTATTTCGTCCATCATCACCTGATCGATGCTGAGTCGCCCGGCAGTATCGACAATCAGGATATCGTGAAAATGCTTTTTTGCGTAATCCTGCGCGGCCAGCGCGATATCGAGCGGCTTTTGCGTGCCGTCAGAGGGGAAGAAATCTACCTCAAGCTGTTTGGCCAGGGTTTTGAGCTGCTCTATCGCTGCGGGACGGTAGACGTCGCAACTGACCAGAAGCACTTTCTTTTTCATCTGCTCCTTGAGCAGTTTGGCAAGTTTACCGCTACTGGTGGTTTTGCCCGAGCCTTGCAGGCCCGCCATGAGTATGATCGCAGGCGGGGTGGTGGCGAGGTTGATGCCGACGTGCTCCGTTCCCATGAGCCGCGTGAGTTCGTTGTGAACTACGCCGATCAAAGCCTGCCCGGGCGTCAGGCTTTGCAGCACGTCGACGCCGAGAGCCTTTTGCCTCACGTCGTTGATGAAATCCTTGACGACGGGGAGCGCGACGTCGGCTTCAAGCAGGGCCATTCTGACTTCGCGCAGCGCATCCTGAATATTGGCTTCGGTCAGCCGCGACTGTCCGCGCAGGTTTTTGATGACGGACGACAGGCGCGTGGTTAGATTTTCTAGCATGTGTAATATCCCATTGCTCGCCAAAATGGTGAGGATATGATGTAAAATTCAAAATTACAGTATTCCAACCATTTTACCTCAGATGAGTATCGACTGGCTTTATCCGCTTGTGAGTTTATTGTATGCGCTGGTAGGCTGGCATTTTTGGCGGACACGGTGGCATGGCGTAACGGCGGGGACTCGCTGGGAATCGTTCGCTTTGGCGCTACCTCTGGCACTGCACTTGTTGTTGCTGGAGGCGACCACTGTCACCAGTGGGGGAATACAACTCGGCGTAGGCAACGCCATGTCCATGATCGCCGGATTGACAGTACTGATTTACTGGTTAAGCAGCTTTCATTCGCGCATGGAGGCCTTACATGCACCGTTGGCAGGAATTGCCGCCGTCGCGGTGTTCGCGCCGTTGGTGCTGCCGTCGACCAACCTGCTGGCCAACACCGAACTGCTGGCGTTTCGCCTACATCTGCTCATCGCGCTGCTGGCCTACAGCCTGTTCATGATTGCAGCGTTGCATGCTTCGTTAATGGCGATGGTCGAGAGACATCTGCACCATGTAGGCGACAGCGGCAATGACATGACCGCTAATCTGCCGCCGTTGCTGACTCTGGAGAGTCTGCTGTTTCGTCTGATCGCGGTAGGTTTTACCTTGTTGACCTTGACGCTGATCACCGGGGTATTGTTTTCGGAGGAAATTTTCCACAAGCCTGCGGAGTGGAACCACAAAACCGTATTTGCCTTGCTGTCCTGGATTATTTATGCCATTTTGCTTGGCGGGCGCCGATTGTGGGGCTGGCGCGGCAAGGTGGCGGTGCGCTGGACCTGGGTAGGGTTCAGCATGTTGCTGCTGGCGTATCTTGGCAGCCATTTTGTACTCGAAATCATCTTGCATCGCCATTCCGGCTGAGGCATTTAAGGAACGACCATGAAATCAATCAAAGTTACCGATGTGAGCTCGCTTAAAAATGAACTGAACAAGTATAAAAAAGGTAAAAAGCTCGATATCCGCTATTTCAATCAGGCGGCGCGTCTGGCCTGGCTGGGCAAAATCACCATGAGCCCTCTGGATGCCGAAGACGAGACTTGTCAGTCCTGGTTATTGCATGTGCAGCCGCCCGAAGGGTTCATGGCGCACTTTATTACGGTAGACGAGGATTTGATCAACGAGATACACGTCCTGGATGCCGAACAGGGAAAATATCTGATAGAAATCATGCGCAGCGGACTTGCCGCCAGAGCCGCAGAGCTGGAATTGTTGAATCGGCGCGATTTCTATTTCGATAAATTTTTCAAGGCGGGCGCCGATACAGCTCCCCCCGAGGACACATCATCCGGCAACTAAAGGCCCGCTGGATCGATCTGGGAGAATGCGAAGCCGCCGATTATCATGCTACTTACGCGGGAGTAGCCGAAGCAATGCGGGCGGGAGACGACCCGGTGGTCGTCTGGGGCATGCCGAGCGCGCATTTTTGCCTGGGGCAGCATCAATCGGCGGCGGTCGAGCTGATCGAGCAGACGCAGATTCCCGTTTTGCGCCGCGCCCTGGGGGGCGGGGGAGTGTGGCTGGATCGCAATCAGGCTTGTGTGGCGCTGGTCGCGCCGCGCGAATTTTTTCCGACGCGACCGCAGGACTGGTATGGCCATGCGCTCGCGCCGATGTTGCAGGTTTACCGCGAGATGGGCTGGGCGGTCGGGCTGGTACAGCAAGACGTCTGGCTGGCGGGCAAAAAACTGGCCGGTAGCGGCGCCGCGACGCTGGGCGGGGCTGGTGTGGTGGGCACGAGCTTTTTGCTACGGTTTCCGGCAGATGAATTCGCCCGCTTGATCGACGCGCCTTCGGCCGATTTTCGGCGCTGGCTCAATGATGCGCTGCTCGAAGCGGTGACCAGTTGGTCTGAACACGCCACGCTGCCTGATCCGGCGTGGCTGTCGATGGTCTACCGGCGGGCGGCGAGCGGCCTGTTCGGCTGGCGCTGGGAGCAGGCGCTGTTGCGCGACGACGAACGCGCTGCCGCAGAGGATTATCGCGCCGAACTGCTGCCCGAACACGATACGCAAACCCGGCATGTGCCCTACGGAATCAAAATCCGCGCGCAACACTACCTGACCGAGCGCGATTTCGCAGGCGCTAGCGTGCGCGTGCTGACCCGAGCGCAGTCTGTCGCGCGCGTGGCATTGTCGGCCGTACCGCAATTGGCGGAGCAAGCCCTGGCCGCCGAACCCGCAACGCTCCCCGCTCTGGCTGCGGCGCTGCAATCCTGCGTGCCCGCGGCTGAGGCGATGCTGTGGGCGCAACGTATTTTGGCCACCGCCTATTTTGAAGAGTCCTGAACCATGTCCGAACCGACGATTGCCGCAAGATTGCAACGCAAATTTATCGTGATGAGCAACGATGCCGCCTGGCATGACGCATTGCTGGCCGCCGCGCCCGAAGGCTGGGAGTTGGTCGCGACGCTGGATCTGGACAGTCTGGGCACATTCGACCAGATTCTGATGTACCGGTTTATTTTTCTCGACCTTGACTGTCTGACCGACGATTTCGACCCGCAGGATGCGATTCGCAAAGTGCGTATGGAGTGGATGCTCAACGTCGCCATATTCTGCTTCGGCGGCAGCGACGACGAGCGCGACCAGGCCAGGTTGAACCGGGCCGACCGGTTTTTCGAGCGCGATGAGGCAGTCGCCCGACTCGCGCAATTCTGCCATCAATATCGCTGGGGCGAGTAATCGGTACCTATCAACGGCTCAGCATCCCGCTGCGGCGCTCGCAATTATTGCTCAGGCTCGCCATGAGCGCACACGGTATGGCGATACTCGCGCTATGGCTCGCCGCCATGCCGCAGCTCGGGCAAATTGGCGGCACTATCTTGCTCTGCGGCAGCGCGATCTATTATTTCAAACGCTTGCGTAGCGATGCCGTTACTGCCCTGGAAGCTGACGCCAGCGGCTACCGGCTGCTCGACCGGGGTTCATGGGTAGCCGTGCAGATCGAACAGGCTATGGTGACGACGACGCTCACCGTTATCCAGTTCAAGCGGGAAAGCGGACGGCGCGTGGCGCTCGCGCTGTTGCCCGATAGCATGGACGCGGACGATTACCGCCGCTTGCGGGTCTGGCTGCGCTGGGTAAAACCCGCTGCTGGCCCTTAACCAGGCGGATGCCTTATCCTTTTGACCATTTGCCGACGTAATGGCATAATGCGGGGCCACGCCGGCATAGCTCAGTTGGTAGAGCAGTTGATTTGTAATCATCAGGTCAGGGGTTCGACTCCTCTTGCCGGCACCAGTAAAATCAAAGACTTAGGCCATCCATACGGGTGGCTTTTTTTG
>DAICZK010000071.1 GCA_027311185.1 Sulfuriferula sp. | reverse complement strand
CGAATAGCATAACTATTCGCTGCGCTTCGCGCCTTGCAGCCATCGTTTTCCGGTCGCAACGCGCACGGCGAATTAAGTCCGACAGGCTCCTAGGCGGCCGTTTGTCGGGAAAGTCCTATTCAGGTATCAGGCCGAGGCATGACAGGTATGGCTGGATCGATTGATAACTGCGGGAACGCGCCAGCGCACTGTCGGCCATTGCGCATGTATGGCGCGCCGAGCACTCGCTCAATGTGCCCTGGGTCATTGAAGCACTTTGCAGTTTAAACGTCCCGCGGGCTTAAAAGCTGAAGCCGCCGTCGTCAGCGGCAAGCGCTGTTTTCATCTTCTGCATTGCTTTCTGCTCGATTTGGCGCACCCTCTCGGCCGAAATATTGTATTCCGCCGCCAGATCATGCAAAGTCGAAGGATTGGCTTCGTTGAGCCAGCGCGCCTCGACGATGCGTCGGCTGCGGGAATCCAGGCTGTCCAGCGCGTCTACCAGCCCGCTACTCGATAAGCGCTCATATTCGGCGCGCGCCAGAATTTTGGACGGTTCCGCCTCGCTATCGGTTAAGTAGGCGAGCGGCGCGAAATTATCTTCGCCGTCTTCGTGGGCTGGCTCCAGCGCTACATCCTGCCCGTTGAAACGAGCCTCCATTTCCAGAACTTCTTCACGCTTGACGCCGAGATTTTGTGCCATTGTGTCGGCTTCTGCGTGGGTGAGGCTGTTGGTGCCGGCTTTTAAACTGCGCAGATTGAAGAAAAGCTTGCGCTGTCCCTTGGTGGTCGCTATTTTGACCATGCGCCAGTTGCGCAAAATATATTCATGCATCTCCGCTTTGATCCAGTGCATGGCAAAGGAAACCAGGCGCACGCCGCGCTCGGGGTCAAAGCGTTTGACTGCCTTCATCAGCCCGATATTGCCTTCCTGGATCAAATCGGCCTGCGGCAAGCCGTAACCGATGTATTTGCGCGCAATGCTGACCACGACGCGCAGATGGCTCAATACGAGGCGTCCGGCGGCATCGACATCGTTATGGTCGCGCAGGCGACAGGCGAGACTGGTTTCTTCCTCTTGCGTGAGCATGGGATAGCTGTTGACCGTGTGGATGTAGTTTTCCAGGCTGGTCGCGTTATTACTGAGTACGGGCAAGCTGATTGTCGGTGACATATTTGTAATTACCTCCAGATGCCAAGTTTAGCACTCTGGTTAAGAGAGTGCTAAACTTTTAAAGTTCCCTGCAGCGTTTTCTCGTTTGGTCCGAACTCGCGTCAGCGAGATTTCTCGATCTGCGCCAAGGCGCGCCCGACTGCCAGATAGGCGCCGAGCCAGCCCAGGGCGGCGGCTGCCGCGAGTAACACCAAGCCGTCGCCGAGCGACAGGGTTTGCAACCGGAACGGGCTGGCGTAGAGTAGCGCCAGAATCGCAATTTGCGGCGTCAGCAACAATATGCCGAGGCTGATTACCCCCCATGCGACCAATCCGCCAAACAAGCCCTGAATCGCGCCGAAGTATAAAAATGGTCGCCTGATGAAGCCGTCGGTTGCGCCGATGAGGCGGCTGACTTCGATCTCGGCATGCCGGGTCAGGATTTGCAGGCGGATGGTGTTGCCTGAAATGCTGACCAATGCGGCCGCGAGGATGAGCGCCAGCGCGGCAAGCATGTCTGCACCCAAGGCGAGCAGCGCGTGCAGACGCTCGGTCCATTGCTGGTCGGCTTGAATCTGCGCGACGCCCTGCAGCGTGCGCAAGCGGTCGGTCAGCTGTTTGAGCCGCCCCGGGTCGGAGGTATCGGGCGCCACGATCCAGGCGTCGGGTAGCGGGTTAGCGGCCAACTCTCCGGCCATTGTGCTCAGGCCCATTTGCGCAGAAAGCGAGGACAGTGCATCCTGTTTGCTGACGAATTGAATATTTTTTACGCCCGGAACCGTTCGCAGCTGATTTCTCAGGGACTGGATGTCACCGGCGTTGGCATCGTCCCGCATGAACAGCGTGATTTCGGCATGCACCGGCAGTTTGGCGGCAATCTGGGTCAGGTTTTCCAGCAGCACGTATAGCCCGGCGGGCAGGCTCAAGGTCACGCCGATCGCAAACAGCGTAAACAAGCTGGCGAGGGGGGTCCTGACCAGTTGACGGAAGGTCGCGTCAAGAGCCTGGTGATGGTTGGTCAAGCCATTCATCATGTCTGCAAACTTCCGTGATCAAGGCGGATGACGCGCGCGTTGCCGGCCACGATGGCGGCGTAGTCGTGGGTGGAAATGACGATAGTGGTGCCAGCCTGGTGAAAGGCCTTGAACATCACCATGATTTCGCTGGCGTATTCGCTGTCGAGGTTGCTCGTAGGCTCGTCGGCCAGTAGCAGCGCCGGCCGCGATACGATAGCGCGGGCGATGCACAGGCGTTGCTGTTCGCCGCCGGACAGTGTCACGGGGTTGGCTTTCTCGCGCTGCAACAGACCGACCTTGTCGAGTGCGGCGCGCGCTCGCGCTGCCGCGTCATGGCGCGCGAATCCGGCGATTTGCAACGGCAGCAAAACGTTGTGCATGACGTTGCGGTCGAACAGCAGTTTGTGATCCTGAAAAATCAGGCCGATGTTGCGGCGCAGATAGGGAATTGCGCCGCGCCGCATTTTGCCCACGTTCTGCCGGTTGACCAGCACCGTGCCGCCGGTGGGGCGCTCAATCGCGGCAATCAGCTTGATCAGGGTGCTTTTGCCGGCGCCCGAGTGGCCGGTGAGGAAAACCATCTCGCCAGCGGCAATGTTTAAGCTGACATCCATCAACGCCTCGTAGCCGCCCGGATAGCGTTTGCTGACCCGATCGAATTCGATCATGCGCCGCCGTCCTCGAACAAGGCCTCGACAAATTCTGTGACGACGAAGGGACGCAAATCGTCCAGGCTTTCTCCGACGCCGATGAAGCGCACGGGGCGCGGACGCGCTTGGGCAATGGCGGCGATCACCCCCCCCTTGGCAGTGCCGTCGAGCTTGGTCAGCACTAAGCCGGTGACGCCGAGCGCATCGTCGAAGGCGCGCACCTGCGCGACCGCGTTCTGTCCGGTATTGGCGTCGAGTACCAGCAGGACTTCGTGCGGCGCCTGCGGGTCGGTTTTCTGGATGACGCGTTTGACTTTACGGATTTCTTCCATCAGGTGTAATTGAGTGGGTAGCCGGCCAGCGGTGTCGGCCAGTACAATGTCGATATGGCGGGCGCGCGCCGCGGTGATAGCGTCGAAGATGACCGCCGCCGAATCGCCGCCTTCCTGTGCGATCACCGCGACGCCGTTGCGCTCGCCCCACACCGCCAGTTGTTCACGGGCGGCGGCGCGGAAGGTGTCTCCCGCCGCCAGCAGCACCGTTTTGCCCTGGCTTTGATAGTACTTGGCCAGCTTGCCGATGGTTGTGGTTTTACCTGCGCCGTTGACCCCGGCCATCATGATGACGAAAGGTTGGTGCGCCTCGACGACCAACGGCGCTTCGAGCGGAGCGAGCAGCGAGACGAGCGCCTCTTGCAACGCCGAATAAAGCTGATAAGCTTCGGTCAGCCTGTCTTTGGCGACTCGTTTTTGCAGCTGATCGAGCAGCGACTGTGTGGCGTCGACGCCTACGTCGGCGGAGAGCAATATGGATTCGAGTTCGTCGAACAGCGCCGCATCGATTTTGCCGCCTCGGCGAAACAGGCCGGACAGTCGCTTGCCGAGATGCTCGCGGGTGCGGCTTAAACCTTGTTTGAGTCGTGCGCCCCAGGAGGGTTTACCGGCTCCGGCGGCACCGGTTTGATCCTGCATGGCAGGTGCCGCGGCGGTCGTCGCAGCGGTTTCAGGTGCTGCTGGCGATTCGCCGGATTTTTTGAAGAAACTAAACACGATAAGGATAGTCTTTCAATAGTTAAACAAATATGATGACGTACATTATTTTATCATGCTACATCCGTTGTGATGTCAGTATCTGAGCGAAAGGTAGAACATGAGACGGTGGTTATGGGTGGGATTGATGTGCTGCGCCTTGCCGGCGCAGGCCGCGGTACAGCAGTTTGAATTGAGCAACGGCTTGACCGTGATCGTGCAGGAGGATCACCGTTCGCCGATTGTGGTATCGCAACTATGGTATCGGGCCGGAAGCATGGACGAGTTCAACGGCACGACCGGCGTGGCGCACATGCTCGAACACATGATGTTCAAAGGGACCAAGGATGTGCCGGACGGTCAGTTCTCCAAGCTGATCGCCGCCGCTGGGGGTAGCGAAAATGCGTTCACCAATCAGGACTCGACGGTGTTTTTCGAGCAGCTGCAGAAAGACAAACTGACGCTGGCGCTCAAGCTTGAGGCTGACCGCATGCAGAATCTGACCCTGGCACCCGACGATTTCAAAAAAGAGAACCAGGTTGTGATGGAAGAGCGGCGGATGCGTACCGATGACCAGCCGCAGGCGCTGGTTTATGAAAAGATGATGTCCGTCGCTTTCCAGACGAATCCCTATCGCCGCCCCGTCATCGGCTGGATGAACGATCTGGAGAACATGACGGTCGACAATGCGCGAGACTGGTACCGGCGCTGGTATGCACCGAACAATGCAACTCTGGTCATCGTTGGCGATGTCACCCTGCCCGAAGTCAAGGATCTCGCCATGCGTTACTTCGGCTCGATACCCTCGCATGCGTTGCCGGTGCGCAAACCGCAGACCGAGCCGCCACAGGTCGGAATTAAGCGCATCAACGTCAAAGCGCCCGCGAAACTGCCGTATTTGCTGATGGCGTACCATGTGCCCGAGCTGCGCGACACGCCTAATGATTGGGAGCCTTATGCGCTTCAGGTATTGGCTGGTGTGCTCGACGGCAGTGAAGGCGCACGGCTGGGCAAGTTCGTCGTGCGCGAACAGCGTGTCGCGAGTCAGGCCAGCGCCAACTACGACATGATTGCGCGCGGGCCTGGGCTGTTTGTGCTCGACGGTACGCCTTCGCAGGGTAAAACGCTGGCCGAGCTCGAATCCGCTTTGCGCGACCAGATACAGTCCGTTATCCAGAAAGGGGTAAGCGAAGCCGAGATGAAGCGCGTCAAGGCGCAAGTCATTGCGGCTCACGTGTATCAGCGCGACTCGGCATTTTATCAGGGCATGCTGCTGGGCGAGTATGTGACCGACGGTCTGCCGGTTTCGGCCCTGACGGACGAAGTTGCGAGAATCGAGGCGATCAGCCCGGCGCAGGTGCAAGCCGTGGCGGCCAAATATTTGGTGGATGACGGGTTGACGGTGGCAACGCTGGACCCGCAGCCTGTGACCAAAGACCTTGCAGATCAGCCACCAGCCGATATGCATAATTTAAAGTAAGGAAAATGCAATGCGTTTATTGATAGGTTGGATAGTATTTTTTGCGTCGACGCTGGCTTATGCCGGTCTGCCCGTGCAACACTGGCAGTTGACGAACGGCGCGCAGGTTTATTTTGTCGAAAACCATAATCTGCCCATGCTCGATGTCAGCATTGATTTCCCTGCGGGCAGCGCATACGATCCGTCGACCCAGGGCGGATTGGCCAATCTGACGCGCCGGTTGCTCAGCCAAGGGGCCGGCGGTTTGAGCGACGTCCAGATCGCAGACGGTTTCGCCGATGTGGGCGCGCAACTGGGCGGGCGTTTTGACACCGATCGCGCTGGCGTCACGCTACGCACCCTGAGCAATGCCGAGGATCAGAGCGCGGCACTGGCATTATTGACGAAAATGCTGTCGCAACCGACTTTCGCCCCGAGCATCGTGGAACGTGAAAAGGCGCGTGTCATCGCCTCGTTGAAGGAAGCCGAGGGTGAGCCCGACGTGATCGCCGAACGCGCGTTTCAAAAAGCCGTGTTCGGCACGCATCCTTACGCGCATCGGGAAAGCGGCGAAATCGACACGGTTACAACGTTTACCGGCCCCCAATTGCTCGATTTCTATCGCCGCCATTACAGCGCCCAGGGTGCCGTTGTCGCGCTGATCGGCGATGTGAGCAAAACACAGGCTGACGCGATCGCGCAACAATTGACCGCAGGCCTGCCGCCTGCCAGCCTTGCGGCGTCGACCGTAATTCCTCCGGTGCCGCCGTTGACCGAAGCGGTATTGAAAACCATCGCCTTCCCGGCTAAACAAAGCCAGATTTTAATGGGGCAGCCCGGCGTGGCGCGCGGAGACCCGGATTATTTTGCGCTTTATGTCGGGAATTACGTACTCGGCGGGGGCGGTTTCGATTCGCGGTTGATGAACCAGGTACGGCAGAAGCGCGGTCTTACTTATGGCGTCTACAGTTATTTTATGCCGATGAAAGAAGCCGGCCCTTTTCAGATCGGGCTGAAAACCCGTACCGATGTGACCGAGCAGGCGTTACAGGTCGTGCGCCAGACCTTGGCTGACTTTATGGCGCAAGGCGTCACCGAAGCGGAGCTGACTCAGGCCAAAAACAACATCATCGGCGGTTTTCCCTTGCGCATAGACAGCAACCAGAAAATTCTGGAATATCTGGCGATGATAGGGTTTTACCATTTGCCGACCAATTATCTGGAACTGTTTCCGCAGCGCGTCGCTGCTGTGACCAGTGAGCAGATAAAACAGGCTTTCGAACGTACCATATATCCCGACAAAATGGTCACAGTGGTAGTGGGGGCTGCGGAATCGATTAAATGAAAATCCCGCAGCGTAACCGGGTGCGCATCATCGGCGGCCGGTGGCGTCGCCGCCTGCTCGGCTTCCCCGACGCAGAAGGCTTGCGACCGACGGCGGACGCCGTTCGCGAAAGGCTGTTCAACTGGCTGGGGCAGGATCTGGACGGCTGGGACTGTCTGGATCTGTTTGCCGGCAGCGGCGCATTGGGCTTCGAGGCGGCGTCGCGCGGCGCGGCGCGAGTCGTGATGATAGAGCAGAATCGGGCGGTTTGCGCCGCATTGCGCGCCAATCAGGCGATGCTGAGTGCCGATAATATTATCATTGAGTGCGCCAATGGAGTAGAATTGCTGGACTTGGCGCAGTCGGTGCTGGTCGGTGCTCAATTCGATCTGGCCCTGCTCGACCCGCCGTTTGCGTTGGGCGGTCAGGGCGAATTGCTGGCGAAACTGCGCCCCTGGCTCAAGCCGTCGGCGTACGTTTATGTGGAACATGACGG
>DAICZK010000070.1 GCA_027311185.1 Sulfuriferula sp. | reverse complement strand
CAACTCGTCCATCCCCGCGTCCCGACAATGCGTTTCCTCCTCGGCGCGCGTATTGGCAGTCCAGGCGATAATCGGGGTATGCGGCAGCTTCTGCTCGGCCTCGATCCCGCGTACGGTTTGCGCGAAGGTATAGCCGTCCATCTCCGGCATGTGGCAATCGGTAATGACGAGCGCAAAATGCCCGTCGCGCCACATCGCCAGCGCGGCTTCGCCGTTTTCTGCGGTTTCTGCCCGCAATCCCAGCAGTCTGATCTGCCGCGCAAGGAGGTCGCGGTTGATGGGGTGATCGTCGACTGCCAGTACTTGCGGAGCATTTATATTATCGACAAATAATGGTTGGACTTTGTTCCGTTCCATCACCGGCGTTTGTTCCGGCAGGTGTTCCCCGGGCGAGGCAGAAACGGGCAGAATCAGCGTGATACTGAAAGTCGCGCCGTGTCCGGGTTCGCTGACCAGATCGATCTTGCCGTCGAGCAACTCCGCCAGTCGGCGGCAAATTGACAGCCCGAGTCCGGTTCCTCCGTACAGGCGGGCGATGTCGGCGCTCTCCTGCTGAAAGCGTCTGAACAGATTGTGCTTGACTTCGCGGGCGATGCCTATGCCGCTGTCTTTGACCGAGAAACGTATACGCTCACCGCTTTCCAGGTGCTCGAGCAATTCGGCGCGCAGCTCGATTTCTCCGTGCGGGGTGAATTTGATGGCGTTGCTGACAAAGTTGTTCAGTATCTGCGACAGCCGCAACGAATCGACGATGTGTGCGGCGCTAAGATGAACATCGGCATGCTGCCGCAATATCAGGCTTTTGATGCTCGCTACGCGCAAGTAGGTGTTGACGACCTCTTGCAGTAGTTGCGGGATCGAGGTGGGCTGCGGCGACAGCGCGAGCTTGCCTTCCTCGATTTTCGACCAGTCGAGAATGTCGCTGACGATACGCAGCAGGCTGCGCGCGGAATCCCACGCGGCGTCGAGCGTCGCGCTCTGATCGGGATCCAGCGCGGTCATCGAGAGTACTTCGAGCATGCCAAGCATACCCGTAAGCGGCGTGCGGATATCGTGGCTCATGGTGGCGAGAAATGAATCTTTGGCGCGGTTGGCCTGTTCCGCCGTTTCCTTGGCCTGGACCAGTGCCCGTTCGCTTTGCCGGCGCTCGGTGAGGTCTCGGACGACGCAGGTAAAATGCCGGACGCCGCTCAGCGTCATCTCGTTGACTGCCAGATACATCGGGAAGGTGCTGCCGTTTTTGCGCTGGCCGACGACATCGCGGGACATGCCGACAATGTGCGCTTCACCGGTCGTCAGGTAGCGTGCGAGGTAGGCGTCGTGCGAGCTGTGGTAAGGTTCCGGCATCAGCGTTTTGATATTCTGGCCGACAATTTCGGCTGCGGTATAGCCGAACAGGCTTTCGGCAGCTGGGTTGAATGTCTCGACGGTGCCTTGCGCGTCGATGGTGATGATGCTGTCCGCGACGGTGTCGAGGATGGTGCGGATACGCGTGGCGCTGTCGCGCAAGGCGGTTCGCGCGGCGTACTCCTCGGTCACATCGCGAAACACCAGGATCGCGCCTATGATCGCGCCGTCGCGGGCGCGAATGGGCGCACAACTGTCGGCGATAGGATATTCCGCACCGTCGCGCGCAATCAGTACGGTATGATTGGCCAGGCCCTGTATCGTGCCCAGAGCCAGGGTTGCCATCACCGGAATGGTCACGGGCAGACGGGTTTCCTGGTTGACAATACGGAAAATATCGTCCACGGCGCGGCCGCGCGCTTCCTCCTCGGTCCAGCCGGTTAGCCGTTCGGCTATCGTGTTCAGGCGCGTTATGCGGCCTTCGGCGTCAGTCGCCATAACCGCATCGCCGATGGAATTAAGTGTGACCGAGAGTTTTTCTTCGCCTGCCGTGCGTTCCTCTACCCGCTGTTCGAGTTCGATATTGAGCTTGACGATTTCTTCGCGCGCCCGTTTGCGGCTCAAGGTGACGAAGGCGGCGAAAAACGCGGCCGCGGCTAGCAGCAGATAGGCGACGAACAGCAGTATTCTGATCGGCGGCTGGTTATAAAATGTCGTGCCGAAAAGCGCATCGTTGGGGAAGAAAGACACGATCTTCCAGTCGTATGCACGCGCTCGCGCTGGAGTGCCGTCAAGTGCTTGCGTGGTGGCGGGAGCGCCGGGTGGGGGCAGTTCGTCCCGCAGCGGATAGACTGTAGAGTAGACAAATAGCCCTTGACCGGTGAGCAGGTAACCGTGCCCCGAAGTCGAGATGGTGCGCCAAGCCCTGGGATGGTCATGCCCGAAAGTGCGCCGGGTTTTTCCGAGCATGAAGCCCCAGGTATCTTCGGGATTTCCTCCAGCTAGCCAATAGCCGTCGCGATTGAGCAGCATGCCGCTACGCGGTTCGCCGCCTGCCATCGCAGCAAGAAAGTGCTGTAACAGCTTGGTGCCGAAATAGTTGAGCAGGATAACGCCTTTCTTGCGCCCGTTGTAATCGAATACCGGTGTTCCGTAACGGATCATCGGTTTGTAGGGGATTTCGAGCCTGTCGTTTTCTATATTAAGGTCCAGGGGAGAGACGTATATTTCACCCGGTTTCAGTTTGATCGCGTCGCTGAAGTAATAGCGTCCGGATTTGTTTTGCAATCGGTCGCGCGGGACGATGGCGGGTTTGCCGTCGTTGTAGTCGACGCGAATGATTTCCTGGCCATTGGCGTTGACATAGCGTATCTGGTCGTAACGCTGCATTTCCTGCGACAGCTCCAGAAAAACCTGTTCCAGATCGTCGCGTTGCGCCGGGTTGCCGCTATCGAGATAGTCACGCAGCACGGGCAGGTTGGTGATGACGCGCAGATCAGTATCCACGGCAGCCAAATCTTGCGTCATGCGTTCGCGGGCGACTTCGATGCGGCTGCCTTCGCGCATGACCGTGTTTTGTACTCGCAACTGTTGGTCGAAACGGATGGCGAAATACAGGATGAGGCTCAAAACAACCGCAACAGGCAAATATATCCAGGCAAAGCGTTTAAACAATGCGCGCATGGGGACTTTGGTGTTCGGTAGCGCCATCGAACCTCCGTGACTGTCTCGGCTTCCGGCAGTTGACAGCCGTTGCGGGTGCCTGCCGGCGCGTATCTTGGCTATCATACGCGCGATTCGGCGGTGGGTCACCCCCGTTGCGAGGGAATGGCGTGCCTCAGGCGTTACTGCGGGATTGCTCGTTGCGCCGGGGCGGATGCGACAGTACGCGGTTGCGACCCGCCTGTTTGGCTTGGTACAGCGCCTGATCGGCGGCGGCGACCAAGGATGCGAATTCGAGTCCGACATACATCGAGTCGGCGATTCCTATCGTGATGGTACTGCAAGGTTTTTTATCGTCAAATTCCATCGCCGCCGTAGCGTAGGTCGTGCGCAGGCGTTCGGCAAGTACATGTGCTTCCTCGGCGCTCGTAGACGGGAGCAGGATGCAGAATTCGTCTCCGCCGTAACGGGCGAAATAATCGTCGATACGGATCGTATTGTGCGCGATGGCGACGAGCCGGCGCAGTACCTCGTCGCCGGTAGGATGGCCATAACGATCGTTGATCGATTTAAAGTCGTCGACGTCGATGAGCATGATCGCCAGCGTATCGCCGGTGCGTAAATGTCGCGCCCACTGAAGCACGGCTTCTTCTTCCAGGTGGCGCCGGTTGAAGGCACCGGTCAGCACATCGCGCGATGCCAGTTTTTGTATGTCGGCGACCAGCCGGTAGTTCAGCATCAGCACAAACCCGAAAGTCACGCATAGCTGGAGTAGGCTGGCAATGAAAAAAGACCACGGATTGATCGGTATCTGCGAATAGAGATTGGTAAATTCGCCCGGAACCGCGAGCGCTAGGACTGTCGCCCGGATCAGTACCACGACGAAAAGCATGGCGAAAGACAGACCTGTGAACCAGTATGCGGTCTTTAGCGGCGCTTCAATATCGATCAGTAACGCTCGGGCACAGGCAGCGAAACCTATGGCATACAACAAGGAGTTGGCAATGGAGCGAGCGCTGACATCGGGGTGCAGCACGCCAAACCAGACGCTCTGCAAGAATACGGTTGCGACGAGCAGCAACGCAATGCGCCAGTTACTGCACCTGTTCTTGAACGCTTGTATGCCCAGGTATTGCAGATTGATCGCCAGCGCTATGACTGTCGAACCCCAAACGACGGCCCAGTTCGGACCAGGTGTCGCCACGTCATAGAAAAAAGCCAGCCCCAGCCCCAGCGCAGCGCATAAATTCGCAATGGCCCAGTAGCGTATGCCGCGGATGTTTCCGGCATGTAGTCCTGCCAGCCCGAGCAGACCGGCAAGCATGAGGGTCGACGCGGCAAGCATCACCATGATTGTGCGTACATCCAGACCCATGTGTTCCCCAGAATCGATTTGACAGGACTTGTTTTGACGTGCTTAGGATTAAGGACAATTGCCTATTATAATATCTTAAAACTTGAATTCTGGACTTTTTTTGTAAAATAATCAAATGAAACGTTGTATGGTAACCACTTGACGTGACCAGTTTGTGTCACAGGTTAAAGCAATCCTGTGTAGGCAAATATTGCTGCCCCAGCGGGGTATTTTTGATCAGAAGATCGGTAATGTCGTGACCGGAGAGCGGTTTGCTGAACAGGTAGCCCTGCGCTTCGTTGCAATTTAGCGTGTGCAGCAAGCGGTACTGATCGGCTTCTTCAACGCCTTCCGCAATCAGGTTGAGATGCAGGCTTTGCGCCAGTGTGCAGATCGCGGTGATGATGGATTCGTTGTCCGAGTCGCCGATGAATTTGGGCATGAAGGACTGGTCGATCTTGATTGTGTCTATCGGGAATTTTTTTAGATAGCTCAGCGATGAGTATCCGGTGCCGAAATCGTCCAGCGCAATTTTTATTCCCATGCTGGTGATCTTGCGCAATTTCTCGATGATGTGTTCGCCTTCGTTGAGCAGGGTGCTTTCGGTAATCTCAATTTCAAACATCGATCCCGTCAGTTCGTATTCCAGCAACAGCATGCCGATGTAGTCGACGAATTTATCCTGTTCCAGATGCTGCGAGGAAATATTGATCGCAACACGCGGCGGGAGCAGGCCGGCCTGCTTCCATAGCTTTGCCTGCTTGAACGCGGAGCGCAATACGAATTCGCTGATGGGGATGATCAGGCCGGTGTCTTCTGCCAGCGGAATGAACTCCATGGGCGACATATTGCCGAGCAGGGGCGATGTCCAGCGGACCAGCGCTTCCATGCCGGAAATCCGGCCCGAGACGACGTTGATCTGCGGCTGATATACCACCTGGAATTCGTTTCTTTCCAGCGCCTTGTGCATCTGGATTTCGAGCGAAAAGCGTTCGTCGAAGGTGGTGTTCATGTTGGGCGAGTAAATTTGATAGCGGTTTCTGCCCTTCGCCTTGCTATCGTACATGGCGATGTCGGCATTTTTGATCAGGGTGTCTATGCTGTCGCCGTTTTCCGGAAACAGCGCGATACCGATGCTCATTGGTACGTAGAGTTCGTGGCCGTCGATGTAAAACGGCTCGCCAAAGGCTTTAATGATCTTGTCTGCAGCGCTTTTGGCGCTTTCCTGGCTGTCGATCTGCGGTAACAGCAAGGTGAATTCATCGCCGCCCTGGCGGGCGAGCGTATCTCCCTCGCGCAGACATTTTTTAAGCCGTGCAGCGACTTCGATCAGCAGATGATCGCCGACGACATGGCCCAGGGTATCGTTGACACGTTTGAAACGATCCAGATCAAGGAACATCAATGCCAGCATGTGCTTATAGCGTCGCGCCTGTGCAATCGCCAGCTCCAGGTGATCCTTGAACAGCTTGCGGTTCGCCAGGCCGGTGAGCAGGTCGTGATAGGCCTGGTACAAAATGAGTTCGGCCGCTTTTTTCTTCTCGGTGATGTCCTTGGCGACGCCATAGGTGCCGATATATCGAGGCGGCGTTGTGTCGTCCGCTTTGTCATAAATGCCGAAAGAATTGAATTCCAGGGTCAGCAGGGTGGATTCCGTACCGTGGGGAATGCGGATTTCGATGTTGTTGGTGGCGCGATCGCCAGATCGTCGCTCCTGAATGACGTATTGCGCAGCCGGCAAATCTTCGGCGTGAATGAAAGTCGAGAAATGCTTGCCGATAACACCGGCTTTGTTGTAGCCCAACAGTGTTTCGACGCGGTCGTTACAGAATGTGCAGTAGCCATCTGCATCCAGCGTATAAATAAAATCGGGCGAGCTGTTTACCATGTAACGATACCAGCGCTCGGATTCTTTGAGCTGGAGATTGATCTGCCTGTTTTCCTGTTCGAGTCGCCGCTTGGCGAGCGCTTTCTCGATTTTCAACATCAGTTCTTCAATGGTGTACGGTTTCTTGAGGTAGTCGCAAGCGCCGCGGCGTAGTGCGCTGATGGCGGAATCGATACAGGTGTCGCCGCTGACGACGATGACGCAGGTGTCGAGCCGGTTCTCGATGATCTGTTCCATTACCTGGTGGCCGTCGATGCCGGGCATGCACAGATCAAGCAGAATCAGCGCGTATTTATTTTCTTTGAGCGCCAGCAGGGCGGATTTTCCGCCATCCGCAGTCGAGGATGCGTAACCGTGGAGATTGAGCAGCGAGGACAGGCTGCTTCGCAGATGCGGTTCGTCGTCGACAACCAGTATCAGCGGTTGCTCCGTTAATGCTAATGCATTCATGGTCGAACACTCATTTTTTATTGATATCCTCACTGCGTGCTTCTCAAATATCGTTAATTATATTTGTTAATCATGACAGCCGTATGCCGCTGTTCGTATTTATTTTATTTTCAGGAGTGGCGCGGAAGCAGTATTTGAAACGCGGTGCCTGAAGTCGCGCTGCTCTGACAAAATATCCTGCCACGGAGCTCGTCGACCATGCTCTTCACGATAGACAGTCCAAGACCGGCATGTTTCGAGCCTTTAGTGCTGGTTACGGGTTTGAACAGGTTCTCCATGATCTGAGGCGGTATTCCGGGTCCGTTGTCCCTGATGGATATTTCTATATAGTCGTTACCGTCTTCAGGGATGTTCAGGCGCGTCGAGATCGACACCACACCGCCGTTCGGCATGGCTTCAGCCGCGTTTTTTATCAGATTGATCAAAAC
>DAICZK010000006.1 GCA_027311185.1 Sulfuriferula sp. | reverse complement strand
AGTCTGGCCCGGCCAGGCTCTGCAATGGGAAGTCAGCGAGGACGCTGGACACCAAGGCGAGGCGCCGCAAACCCCAGCCACCGCAACCTGGAGCAGCAAAGTGCGCTTCGAATTACCGACACTGGGCGTGATTACGGCTCACCTGCGGCTCAACGGCACGCAGCTGTCTATGCAGATACGCGCCGATAGCACAGCCACCGTGCAGCAACTGCAGGCGCAAGGACCGGCGCTCAGCAACGCGCTGGCTGCTGCGGGAATTCCGCTCGCAGCTTTGCAAGTCAACACCAGTGAATAAGCCGCCCATACTTTCGGCCGTCGCGCTGGCCTACCAGGCCGGCGATGCCGCGCCAAAAATCGTCGCCAAAGGCAACGGACTTATAGCCGAGGAAATCATCGCCCGGGCGAAAGAACACGGGATTTTTGTGCATGAATCCAGAGAATTGGTAGCCTTGCTGTCGCAAGTCAACCTGGACCAGAGCATACCGCCCGCCTTGTACCGGGCGGTCGCAGAATTGCTGGCCTGGCTATATCATGTCGAAAATGGCCAAAATCCTGCGAAGATCAACCCGCCTACGTTATAATCGATCCATTATTTTGCCATTAATTTGAATGTGATTCGACCATGGAACTTATACAACCCGAATTTGGCACAGAAAATCAGGCTCTCTACCAGGTTCACTCGCGTCAGGAAATCATCAGGCTACTCGCGGGTATTGCAGACCAACACCAGTTGATCACCATGACGATCAATAACGGCGCCGAGATAGTCGTGACCTCGATTCTGGAAATCGACGGCAAAAACAACCGCGTTTTTCTCGACTGCGCACAAAATAAAACGTCAAATCAAAGAATTATAGAATCTAACAACATCGAGTTTGAGTCCAGCCTGGATAAGGTGCGCATCCTGTTTTCGGCAACCCAGGTCAGCGAATGCACGCAGGACGGCCGACCCGCGCTATGCATCGAAATACCGTCGACATTGATCCGTTTGCAGCGGCGCGAGTATTTTCGCGTCAATATCCCGGCTGGACAACCCAGCCGCTGCACAATTCCGTTGGATGGTCCGTCTGGTAGCGAGCGCTACGATGTCACGCTGGTCGACATCAGTGGCGGCGGCGTAGCCTTGCTGGACGAGCGCAAGATCTTGAAAACCGAACCGGGTGCCGAATACAATCAATGCCAGATTCAACTACCCGGCATCGGCGCGCTACAGGTAGACCTGCGCATCCGCAACTGGCAGGATCTGACGCTGACCCACGGCAAAACCAACCGGCGCCTGGGCTGTGAATTCAGCGCTCTGTCCCCCGGCCTGGTAACGCTGGTACAGCGTTACATCATGCAGCTCGAACGCGAGCGCAATGCCCGTTTGACCGGCCTCGCCTAGCGCTGCAAACGCCCACGGTCCGGGGTGTCTGCCGGATCGCTCATTTATATCCAGGATTCCTGTGCAAGCTGATCGCCCACTTACGGTACTACAAATGCTTCCGGCACTGCATGCGGGCGGCGTAGAACGCGGCACCGTCGAAATCGCCCGCTACCTCGCCGCGCACCAGCAGCGTTCCCTGGTCATGTCGGCGGGCGGACGCCTGGTCGCACAGTTGACGGGCGAAGGTTCGAGTCATTTCGATTGGCCGGTGGGTAAAAAATCGTTGTGGACATTAAGCCTGGTGCCGCGCCTGCGGCGCTTTTTGATCGAACAGAACGTCGATATCCTGCATTTGCGTTCACGCATGCCGGCCTGGATCGGCTACCTCGCCTGGCGCGGCATGGACCCGCGCACGCGTCCCCGGCTCGTCACCAGCGTGCATGGCTCATACACCGTCAATGCCTACAGTGCCGTCATGACCCGCGGCGAACGCGTCATTGCGGTTTCCGAAACCATACGCGGTTATATCCTCGCCAATTACCCGAAAGTAAACCCGGAATACATCCGCCTGATACATCGCGGCGTCGATCCGGTGGAATTTCCGCGCAATTACCAGCCCACTCAGGAGTGGCTCGCCCAATGGCGCCACGATTACCCGCAACTGGCCGGTAAAATGCTGATCACCTTGCCCGGCCGGATCACGCGCTGGAAAGGACAGGCAGATTTCATCGCGCTTATTGCACGCCTGAAACAGGCCGGGTTTGCCGTGTACGGTCTGATGGTAGGAGGGATCGACCCGAAAAAACAGGCTTTCCAACGAGAGTTGGAGGCGAAAATTCGCACGCTAGATTTAACTGAAAACATTACTATAACCGGGCATCGATCTGATTTAAAAGAAATCATGTCCGTATCAAACGTAGTGCTTTCGCTTTCCCAATCGCCCGAGGCATTCGGTCGCGTGGTGCCCGAAGCGTTGAGCCTGGGGATACCCGTCGCAGGATATAATCACGGCGGCGTAGGCGAAGTGCTGCAGGCATGGTTTCCGGCCGGGATCGTGGCACCTCGCGATCTGGATGCGCTGCAAAAAACCGTACAGGACTGCCTGTCGGCGCCGCCGGATATCACCGATAACCAGAGCTTCACCCTGGAGCGCATGCAATCGCGCACTTATGCTGTCTACCGGGAGTTATTCGCCCCCCAGACTCAGGGACGATAATGATGGCGCTCTGCCCAAACGCCATCTGCGCGATTATCGTCAGCTTTCATCCCGACGCGGATTTCCCCGACCGGCTGGCAGCCGTGGCCCGTCAGGTCGGACACCTCGTCGTGGTCGACAACTCGTCCGGCCCGACCAGCGCCGCAACGCTCGAAAAAATCGCACAGAACAATGCCTGCACGCTCGTCGTCAACACCGAGAATCACGGCATTGCCCGCGCCCTGAATATCGGCATCGGCCACGCTGCACAATCAGGATATGAGTGGGTACTGCTGCTCGATCAGGATACCTGCGTCGATACCGACATGGTCGCAACACTGATTGCCGTTTATCAGGATTTCCCGGATAAAGACCGCCTCGCGGTGATAGGCTCGCATTTTCACGACCGCCACAGACCCGTTACGAACGTTGAACCAGGGGCGGCGACACCGCAACTTTGGCATGAGGTCGATTGGGTGATCACTTCCGGCTCGCTGCTGCCGGTTTCCGTCCATACGCAGCTGGGGCCGTTCAGGGAAGATTTTTTTATCGATTTCGTCGATACCGAGTACTGCCTGCGGGCCAGAAAAAGCGGCTACGCCGTCATTAAAACCTCGGCGGCCTTGATGCTGCATGCAATCGGCGCATCGACGTCACATTCTCTGCTGGGCATGAAAAAATGGACCAGCAATCATTCCGCCGATCGCCGCTATTATATTACGCGAAACTATACCGCCCTGCTGCGCGAGTCGGGCGACTATCCGGCGGGATGGTGGGCTGTCAAAGGGCTGCTCGCCAGCTTTAAATCGCTTAAACGCATCGTTTTCTACGAACAGGGCAAAATCGCCAAACTGGGCGCGGTGTTTCAGGGCTGGCGCGATGCATTGCGGGGAAAAATGGGCCCACGCAAACGCGGAAAGCAGGCGCCACAAGGGAGACAAGCTTGATAAAAGTTCTGGTTGTGGGCAAATATAACAGCATTATTCACTGGACAGAGAACACCGTCGACGCGTTTGCCCAAACGGGTTGCGATGTCGATTATTTTGCCATGAATGGCGGCACGCCGGCACAATCGCTGTATTTTAAGCTGGCGGGCAAACTGCACGGCGACAAAACCTCCACTGTCTGCAGCAGCATGGCGAAAAAACTCAGGCAGTTTCAGCCGGATCTGATCGTTTTCGTGGTGATCGCCGCGTTGCGCATGCCCGAACAACTGTTTGCCATCGCAAACGACATCTGCCCCTCCGCCCGCAAAGTCGCCTGGATCGGCGACAAGCTGAATGCGGAAGAAAGCATATTCGCCAATTATGTCGACTGGGTGTTCTGTACCGATACAGTATTTATTGACGATATTCGCCATTTTGGTTACCTGGTGCCGGTCAGTTATTTACCCCTCGCAGTGAACCCCGCATTTTTTCGCCCCTCGCATCTGGCGCGTACGAACCAGGTGCTGTATGTCGCCAACAACAGCACCGAGCGCGGAAAACTGCTACGCAGCATTAACCGGCCGATTACGCTGTACGGCAAAGGCTGGTCGGAACTAAAAGGCAGCGCGCACGAGATTCACGCTTACCGCCTGCCGTACAAAAAATTACCGGGCATTTATGCCGCCTGCCGCGCTGTGCTTAATGTCAAGAACGAAAAAAATGTGGTGCGCGGCCTGAATCAGCGCAGTTTCGAGCCCTACGGCTGCATGACCCCGGTATTGAACGATGCAATGCAAGACCTCGACAAATGCTTTGACGTCGGCAAGGAAATTCTGGTATACCGCAACATCGACGAACTATGCGCCCACTATGACCGGCTCACCGGCGATGCCGCTTTTGCCGCCGCTATCGGCCAGGCCGGATATAAGCGGGTAATCGCCGAACATACTTACGCGCACCGCGCCCAAACCATGCTCGCCCAGGTTGGACTCAAGTAACTTTTTTATGTTGTTAGAATGCAGATAGGACATCCATGACGAATCAGCGCCCCCAACCCAGCTTAATCTCCGCGGCCGGATACCTGACTGCCCTGATACCTGTGGGTTTGGCCATAGGAAACGCGGCGGCTGAAATCCTGCTCAGCCTGGTGGTGATCCTGTTTTCCGTCAATGCGATCAAAAGGCGCGATTTTTCCTGGGCGAAACAGGATTGGGTCATGGCTTTGCTCGCGCTCTGGCTCTACGGCTGCATCAGAAGCCTGTTTACGGACAACCCCGGTAAGACCTTGGTCGACGCGCTGCCTTGGGTAAGATTTATCCTGTTTGCCGTCGCGCTGGAGAGCTGGATACTGATTCATGAAAAATGGCGTAAATGGTTGCTCAATGTCGGTCTGGTCGCGCTGAGCTGGCTCGCCGCCGACGCGATTTTCCAATATCTGACCGGCGCGGATGTGTTCGGCCGGCTCGTCACACCCATGCACCGGCTCACCGCCTCGTATGGCAAACCCATCGTCGGCATCACATTGGCGTGGCTATTCATGCCTTTTCTGTTCGGCCGTCTGGACAAAAAGCAGTTCCGGCTTGCGTTCGCTTTCGGCAGCTTGACGCTGACCGCCATTCTGCTCAGCGGCGAGCGGATGGCGCTGATGTTCAGCCTGATGTCGATCCTGCTCGTCGCCCTGCTCGCACCGCACCTCAGGAAAGCCGGCGTGATCGCGCTGCTGGTGATTGCCGTCGGCATGTCCGGACTGATGGTGATGAAGCCCAGTCTGTACGACAGACAGGTCAAATCGACAATCCATGTAGTCGCCAACCTGCGCGATTCGCCTTACGGCGTGATCTGGCATAGCGCGCTCGATATCATCGAAGATCATCCGGTTTTCGGCATCGGGATGGGAAATTTTCGCCTGATATGCCCGGATCCTCGTTACGGCCCTGATCACACAAAAGATATGGCCTATTCGCGCTGCGCCTCGCATCCTCATAACATCTATTTGGAATGGCTGACCGAAGGCGGAGGCGTCGCGCTGTTCGGCTTCGTGCTCTCCATGTATCTCGTATCCAGACGCCTGCTCGCCCATCTCGCGGCAAACCGCAATAACTACCTGTTCATCGCCCTGGCCGCCACTTTTGCGATGCGTTTATGGCCTATCGCCTCGACTACCAGCTTCTTCCATGGCTGGTCGGCTATTCCGTTCTGGCTGGTTCTGGGTTGGGGATTGGTGTACTGTCGCGTTCCAGAGCCCGCTTTATGACGCATAAAATCGCCATCCTGCTACCGCCCAAAGAACAATACACGAAACAATATACCGGTGCCGTCGCCTTGTGCATGGCCGATTTCACAGCGCATAGCCGATATAAGCACTGCACCACGATATTCGGCGGCACAGCGGCGGATTTTGCGCCGCTGGCATACACCCAGATCCAGAACTGGAAAAAATGGTACTTCAGGGATAATTACGCCTACGCGAGAAAATTCGTCGCCACCATCAAGGATCAGGGATACACGCATGTCGAGGTGCAAAATCGCCCGCTGATACATCGGTATCTGTATGAAAACCTGCCCGCATCGGCGGCCGTCAGTCTGCACCTGCACAACGATCCGCAAGGCATGAAGGGGTTGCGACGCGCCGGGCAAAGACAGCGCGCGGTCGATCGTTCGGCGGGCATTTATTGCGTGAGCGAATTCATCCGCCAACGCTTCATTGCGGGGTTAAGACACGGACAAGAAAAGGTTTATGTCGTCCACAACGGCATCGACACGCAAAACGGCCCGCCTGTAGCCAAAGAAAAAATCATTCTGTATGTCGGTCGTATCATTCAGGAAAAAGGCGCCCTGCCGCTGTCCGTCGCGCTCAAGCTGGTCGCGCCGTACTTGCCCGACTGGCAATTCATTGTCTGTGGCGCGGACCGGTTCGATGCCGTGTCGGACTACGAAACGCAAACGCACAACAACCTGTCCGAACTCGGACAGCAGTGCCAGTACACCGGTTACATCAGCCACGACGACATCATGCATTATTTCGCCCGGGCTGAAATCGCCGTCATTCCTTCGGTATGGGATGAACCTTTTGGCCGCACCGTATTAGAAGCCATGTGCGGCGCGGCCGCCGTCATCACCAGCGGCTCCGGCGGCATCGGCGAAATCGTCGGCGATACCGGCGTCATCGTCAATCCGGTGACGCCGGAGGGCTTGGCCCAAGCGCTGCGCGAACTAGCCGAAAACAGCTTCAAACGCGGCTCAGTACAGCAAGCAGGTTACGCGAGGGCGGAAAAACTGTTCGATATCAGGCTGTTGTCTGCCAGGCTAGACACGCTGCGGGACAAACTGTCTACATCCTCGTCTCGTTAACAAAACGCTTTTTGTATCCCATTTTGTAGGAGCGGGCTTGCCAGCGAATCGGCGGCCCATTGATCGCGGGCAAGCCCGCTCCTACCACCACATATTGCGTCCCATCGTGAGTATTCTAAGAACACACTGATTGATTCAGCTTTTCCAGATGCTGCAACAAGCGGCTCAAGCCTTCGGTCAGCTTTTTCTGTTTGTGCATGACGATATAAAAGTGGCGAATGAATTTGGGCAGGACTGTCGGCAAGACCACCAGCTTGCCGGATTCCAGCATGTCGGCAACGACAAAACGCGACAGACAACTGATACCGAGTCCATTCACCGTGGCGTACTTGATCGCCTCGGAATTGCCGAATTCTATGCCGTGCTGCAAATGGTGCAAATACGGCAACAACGCCTGATCGATGATTTCTCGCGTACCCGAGCCAGACTCGCGCAGCAGCCAGACTGCCTGGCGCAACGCAGCCAGTCCAATCGGCGACCGCGGTCCGTCCGCCGGCAAAGATGCCAGTATCGGATCATCGTGCGCCGCGACGATCACCAGCTCGTCTTCCAACCACGGCATGACCATCAGCGCCGACTCGTGGCAATACCCTTCTATCAACCCTATATCCAACTCGAAACTGACCAGTTTCTGAATAATGGCGCTCGTGTTTTCTATCGTGACCTGCGCTTGCCAGTTGGCTTGCACTTGCGTGGGCAGCGCGCGACGAAAATCGGCCAGGATGTGCGGCAGCAGATAATTACCTATGCTGGTGCTCGCTCCGATGCGCAGGCCACCGCTGAGCAACAGCGGGTTCTCGGCCCAGCGCTCGATGCTGTTGGCGGCGTCCAGCAAGGCCATCGCCTGCGGCAAAAGAGTACGCCCATTGTCGTTGATCAGCAGTCTTTTGGACGTGCGATCGAACAGGTCCATGCCTAAAACGCGCTCCAGTTCGTTGAGCGCCGCGCTGGTCGCCGACTGCGACAGGGCAATTGCTTCCGCCGCCGCGCCAGTACTGTGATGCTCGACGATCGCGACAAATATCTGGAGTTGGCGCAAACTTAACCGTAATGGAGCCATGATTTTCCTATTAACCTGATAATCAGGTTAATAATAGCAAAATTACGAATTTTGTAAATTAATTAATCTGCGTTAATATGACGGCTCGATGACCAAGACGATTAATTAAGGAGCAGGATTTTGAATCAGGCACCCCCGCTTCACCACCGGTCGCCGCTGATCTACGGGTTGGTACTCAGCGCCGTTCTGGCCGTAATCAGCGAAAAACTGGGAGAACTTCACTGGATGACAGCGCACGGGTTCAGTGCGCTGACGATCGCGATCGTGCTCGGGATGATCATAGGCAATACCTTCTACCCGCGTATCGGCGATTTGAGCGGTCCGGGAGTCGCGTTCTCCAAGCAGACGCTATTGCGCGCGGGCGTGGTATTCTTCGGTTTGCGCCTGACATTTCAGGACGTGGCTCACGTCGGGATTCCCGGCATACTGATCGACACCATCATGGTGATCTCCACTTTTATTTTATCGTGGGTAATCGGTACGCGCGTTTTCGGGCTTGAACGCAAGGCCGCCATGCTGATCGGAACCGGTAGCGCAATTTGCGGCGCCGCCGCCGTCATGGCCGCAGAACCGGTGGTCAAGGGTCGGTCGGAACAGGTAACGGTTGCCGTCGCCACCGTAGTGGTCTTCGGCACCATCGCCATTTTCCTGTATCCGTATCTCTACAGCCTGAATCTGCCGCTGCTGCCGCATAATGCCGCCGCTTTCGGCATTTATGCAGGTTCCAGCATACACGAGGTCGCACAGGTGGTTGCAGCAGCCGGTTCCGTAAGCGCAACTACGGCCAACACCGCCGTCATCACCAAGATGGTGCGCGTCATGATGCTGGCCCCGTTTCTGATCGGATTGTCGCTCTGGCTGGCACGGGACCCTATGCATCAGCGCGAGCACGGCGCCACAGATGGCGGGAAGAAGCCCAAGCTTGCCATTCCCTGGTTTGCTTTCGGATTCATCGGAGTCGTCATTTTCAATTCGCTGCATTTACTGCCGCAGTCGGTGATAGCTGCGGCCAATCTGGCCGATACACTGATACTGGCGATGGCAATGGGAGCGCTGGGCTTGATGACGCACATCTCGGCTATCCGTCAGGCGGGAATCAAACCCATACTGCTGGGCCTGGTGATCTTCATATGGCTCATCATCGGCGGAGCGCTCATTAATCACCTGGTCATGTCCGCGTTCGGGCTTTGACGCGCAGGTAAACGATCAAGGCCGTCCTCGCGATTCGCGCAGACGGCCTTGATAAGCAATACAAAAACAGCTAATCCGCCCGATACGCCCAGGCGGATTTTTTTACAGTTGCGAGCTATGCTCGGCGAGATATTTGGCAACACCTTCGGTCGAGGCGTCCATGCCGCTCTCGCCTTTTTTCCAGCCTGCCGGACAGACTTCACCGTGCTCTTCGGTGAATTGCAGCGCGTCGATCATGCGCAGCATTTCGTCGATGTTACGGCCCAGCGGCAAATCGTTGACAACCTGATGCCTGACTATGCCCGAGCGATCGATCAGGAACGAACCGCGTAGCGCCACACCGCCATCGAGCTCGACATCGTAAGCCCGGGCAATTTCGTGCTTGACGTCAGCGACCATGGTATATTTGACTTGACCTATACCGCCATGGTTAATTGACGTGTTTTTCCACGCCAGATGGGTAAACTGGGAATCGATGGACACGCTTAACACCTCTACGCCACGCTTGGTGAATTCTGCCAGACGATGGTCGAAAGCGATTAATTCGGAGGGGCAGACAAAGGTGAAATCAAGCGGATAAAAAAACAGCACCACGTATTTGTTTTTGGTAAATTCGGAGAAGGTGATATCTTTAATCTCGTTGTTACCTAGTACCGCGGTGGCGGTAAAATCGGGGGCAGGTTTGCAAACTAGCACGGACATATGAAATTCCTCTTTAATTAAAGTCGGGTTGAAAAAGCCGGATGGGAAAACCGTTAACAGCTGCTAGAATCTATCCATTGAAACCGCTCTTGTCAATTGCTACATCGAAATCACTGGATAAAATTTCATTTATGCGGATACCCGTTGCCCCACGCCCTACCCCCGCAGAAATCGCCGCATGGTTAATAGCGAGCGCGGTACTGATTTTCATACTGGTATTTCATTTATTGCCGGCATTGCTTGCCGGTCTGCTGGTGTTCGAGCTGGTCCACCTGATTTCTCCATGGATCGCGCAGCATTTGCCCGGACAGCGCTCCAAATTGATCGCCGTCGGCCTGCTATCGTTCCTGGTCGCATTGTTACTCACCGCCATTGGCCTGGGTCTGGTCGCTTTTTTTCGCTCCGACGCGGGCCGCCTGACCAGACTATTCACGGAAATGGCTCAAGCCATCGGCGACTCGCGGCGCAGCGTTCCGCTCTGGATCACGCCTTATTTGCCGTCCGATGCGGAAACCATCAAACAGACCATTGGCACCTGGCTACGCGCGCATTCGACCGAAGTGCAGCTGGCCGGAACGGAAGCCGGGCGCCTGATTGCGCGCATTGCGATCGGGATGATCATAGGCGGAATACTGGCGTTACGCGAAATGGTGGCAATGGAAGACTACCAACCCCTCGCTCGCGCCCTGACAGAGCGCGTCAAACGTATCAGGCTGGCATTCCACCGTATCGTATTCGCGCAAGTCCGTATCGCCAGCATCAACGCTGCGCTGACCGCTTTATATCTGGTGCTCATCCTGCCCCTGCTCGGCATCCACCTGCCGCTGACCAAGACCATGATACTGGTGACATTTTTGGCCGGACTCATCCCGGTTATCGGCAATTTGATCTCCAACACGGTGATCGTAATCATCAGCCTGAGCCAGTCGCTGGACGTTGCGGTAGGCTCGCTCGTGTTCCTGGTGTTCGTACACAAGCTGGAATATTTTCTCAACGCGCGCATAGTCGGCAACAAAATCCACGCGCGCGCGTGGGAGCTGCTGATCGCCATGCTGCTGATGGAAGCCGCGTTTGGCCTGTCGGGACTGGTCGCCGCGCCGATCTATTACGCTTACATCAAGGATGAACTGGTAGCGCGTGAGTGGGTCTGATTGCCGATTCGGAAATAGTCAGGAAATAATCCGGACATATGTCCCGGTTTTATTCACGGCAGCGTCGACGAATTTGCTATAATCGGCCGTTTCGTGGACTGAATTAACCTCGGGTCTTAATCGTTTTGAACTTAAACCGCTTTGCGCTCCCAAAAATCCTGATCGGGTTCATGTTCGCCCTGACGGCTGTGCTCTGGTTCGCCACGCTGGATCATAATGCGCTGGTACGCCCCGATGAAGGCCGCTACGCGGAAATTCCGCGCGAAATGCTGGCTTCCGGCGACTGGGTGACACCGCGCCTCAACGGTCTCAAGTATTTTGAAAAACCCGCCTTGCAATACTGGGCAACGGCCACCGCTTATACCGCATTCGGCGAACACAACTGGACTGCCCGCCTGTGGTCGGCGCTGACCGGCTTTCTCGGCATAGTGCTGGTCTACTTTACCGGTTCGCGTATCTTCGGCCAGCGCGCGGGTTACATAGCGGCGCTCGTGCTAGCCAGCAGCTTCCTGTATTTCGCTATCGGCCACATCAATATCCTCGACATGGGGGTCAGCTTCTTCATGAACCTGAGTCTGGCCGCGTTATTGCTGGCGCAGCAACCCACAGCGAGCCGGGCCCAAAATCGCGGCTGGATGTACGTATGCTGGGCCGCCATGGCGCTCTCCATGCTCAGCAAAGGACTGATAGGCATAGCCATCCCCGGCGCCGTGCTCATGCTCTACAGTTTGATACAGCGCGACGCAGCCTTGTGGAAGCGCCTGCATTTCGGCGTCGGTTTATCGATTTTCGCGATCATCAGCGTGCCCTGGTTCGTTTTGGTATCGCGCGCCAATCCTGAATTTCTGTGGTTTTTCTTTATACACGAACACTTTTTGCGCTACCTGACCCCTGTTGCCGGACGCGTCCACCCATGGTACACCTTCATTCCCATTGTTTTGCTGGGCATACTGCCCTGGATCGTGCCTATGCTCGATGCGCTCCGATACGGATGGAAGCGGCAGATAGATGCGTTCAACAAATTCCAGACCAAACGCATGCTCATGGTCTGGATCGGTTTTATTTTTGTGTTCTTTTCGATCTCCGACTCCAAACTGGTACCCTATATCCTGCCAATTTTCCCGGCGCTTGCGCTGCTGATCGGGCAACGTCTGAGCACAGTATCGGGCAAAGCCCTGGCATGGCAGATCAGCCCGCTGATTCCCGTCGCGCTCGCCGCCTGGTGGTTCGCGCCGCTGGCCGCAAAAGGCTCCAGCGCCGAAGTGCCTGCCGCGCTGTACGCGGATTTTATCCTCTGGCTACAGATCGCGGCCCTCGCCTGGCTGGCTGGTGCTGTCATTGCTGTCCTGCTGGCGCGGCGCGAACGGATCATTGCCGCAGTGTCGGTGATGGCCGTCGCCGGTCTGTTGATGGGCCAGGCGGTGCTGTACGGCTATAACGCGCTGTCTCCGGCCAGCTCGGCTTATCTCATCGCCCAGCAGGTCAAGCCGTATCTGCGCCCCGGCGTGCCGTTCTACAGCGTCGCCATGTACGAGCAAACCTTGCCGCCCTATCTGCGCCGCACCCTGACCCTGGTCGCGCATCCGGACGAAATGGAATTCGGCATCGAACAGGAACCCGACAAATGGATACCCGACATCGCCACCTTCACAAAGCGCTGGCGACAGCCCGGCTACGCGCTGGCGGTGATGTCGCCGGATACTTACCGAAAATTCGCAGCACAAGGATTACCCATGCAGGTTATCGCCCGCGATACGCGCCGGGTTGTCGTGATCAAACCGGAGACCACGAATTAACCATGAATGTACTCAGCGGCACCCTGATCCTGTCCGCCATCATGCTCAACGCCGCGGCACAGCTGCTGCTCAAGGCGGGCACCAACAGCATAGGCGCGTTTGCCTTCAATACCGGCAATATTCTGCCCATCGGCCTCAAACTCGCGACCGAGCCGCATATTATCGGCGGACTGGCGTGCTACGTGGTCAGTGTGGTGGTGTGGATACTTGTGCTGTCGCGGGTGGAAGTGGGCATGGCCTACCCGATGGTATCCTTCGGCTACGTCATTACGGCGCTGGCTGCCTGGTGGCTGTTCGGCGAAACGCTGAGCATGGAACGCATCGTCGGTATAGGCGTGATTATTTTCGGCGTATTTCTGATTACCCGAAGTTAGAACCAGGTGGGTGGACCAGCGAACAGAGTCATGAGCGCGCCTATTGAACGTTTGCCATTAATTTGCGAGTACTGATATGGATTTTTTACCTTTTACCCGCCCGGCCATCGACGAAGCGACCATTTCCGCAGTCGGCGAGGTATTGCGCTCGGGCTGGCTTACCAGTGGCCCGAAAGTGCAGGCATTCGAGACCCAGCTCTGTGACCTGATGGGCGGGCGGGCGGTGCGCAGCCTGAATTCGGGCACTGCCGCGCTGGAAATCGCGCTGGATCTGATCGGCATAGAAGCCGGGGACGAGGTGATTACCACTCCCCTGTCGTGGGTGGCGACCGCCAACGTCGTGCTGCTGGCGGGTGCCAGACCGGTATTCGTCGATATCGATCCGCGCACCCGCAATATCGACCTCAACCTCATCGCCGCTGCCGTCACGCCGCGTACCCGCGCCATCATCGCGGTGGATCTGGCCGGTTTGCCGGTCGACCGTGATGCGCTGTACGCGCTCGCCGCACAGTATCGGCTGCGCGTGATCGAAGACGCGGCGCAATCCTTCGGCGCGAGCTGGAACGGCCGCACCATAGGCAGCTTCGGCGATCTCGTCGCGTTCAGCTTCCATGCCAACAAAAACCTCACGACCGGCGAAGGTGGCTGCCTGGTTCTGCCCGACCCCGCGCTCGTCCCGCTATGCGAAAAGCTGCGCTTGCAAGGCGTAGTACGCTCGCCCGACGGTACCATGGAAGTCGATGTCGCCGGGGGCAAATTCAACCTCGCCGACATCGCCGCCGCCATCGGCCTCGGACAATTGCCGGATCTGGCCGAATTTACCGCACGTCGACGGGAACTGGCGCAGGATTATTTTGCCAAATTCGATACGACTCTGGGTTGCGAATTACCTGTCGCGGATTTCGTCCAGAGCAATTGGCACATGTTCCAGGTGGTGTTGCCGCTGGCGCGGATGCGCATAAGCCGCGGCGAATTCATCACCCGCATGAAATCGAGCGGCATCGCTGTCGGCGTGCATTATCCGGCCATGCATTTATTCCGCCTGTATCGCGCCATGGGCTACCGCGAAGGTCAGTTCCCGGTGGCCGAACATGTCGGCGCGGGCATAGTCACGCTACCCCTTTTTCCGGCCATGTCGTCGGCCGATGTCACGCGCGTGTGCCTCGCGTGTAGCGAGATTCTCAATGAGGTATGGGCATGAACGCAGCACAGTTGTCGGTTGTCATACCGGTTTATAACGAAGAGCAGGGTCTGGGTGCGCTGTTCGCACGGCTCTACCCCGCGCTCGATGTGCTGGGCGTGCGTTACGAGATCATTTTCATCAACGACGGCAGCCGCGACCGCTCGGCGGCGCTGTTACGCGAGCAATATCAGACCCGCCCCGACGTGACCCGGGTGCTGCTTCTGGCTGGCAATTTCGGCCAGCATATGGCGATCATGGCGGGCTTCGCGCATTGCAGAGGGGCTCGCATCGTCACGCTGGACGCGGATTTGCAGAATCCGCCCGAAGAAATCCACAAGCTGCTGGCCAAAATGGACGAAGGTTACGACTACGTCGGCGGGGTACGGCAACAACGCCAGGACGCCCCGTGGCGCCGTTATGCCTCATGGACGATGAACCGGTTGCGCGAGCGCATTACCCACGTGGTCATGTCCGACCAGGGCTGCATGCTGCGCGCCTACAGCCGTGAAATCATCCACGCGATCAACCACAGTCTCGAAGCCAATACCTTCATCCCCGCGCTCGCTTATACTTACGCGCGCCACCCGGGCGAAGTCGAGGTCGCGCACGAAGAACGCGCCGCTGGCGAATCCAAATATTCCCTGTATCAACTCATACGCCTGAATTTTGATCTGGTGACGGGTTTTTCGTTATTGCCGCTGCAGGTATTTTCCCTGGTCGGCGTGAGCCTATCGGTCTTGTCCGCATTTTTCGTCGTCTACCTGGCCTTGCGCCGGATATTCATCGGCCCGGAAGTCGCCGGCGTATTCACGCTGTTTGCCATCCTGTTTTTCCTGATGGGAGTCATCCTGTTTGGCATCGGATTGCTGGGCGAATACATAGGCCGGATTTACCTGCAAGTACGTCAGCGCCCGCGCTATCTCATCGAGAACGTTCTGGAAGGCGAGCAATAAGCGATGCGTGCCGTCGTATTCGCCTATCATAATGTCGGCGTGCGCTGCCTGTCCGTCCTGATCGACGCGGGCATCGACGTCGCGCTGCTCGTGACCCACCAGGATGCACTCGGAGAATTGATCTGGTTCGACTCGGTCGCCGAACTTGCCGCCCGCCACGATATTCGCACGATTACGCCCGACGATCCCAATACGCCGGAAATCTTGGCCCAAATCAGCGCTCTGGCGCCCGATTTCGTGTTTTCATTTTATTACAAGCTCATGCTCAAGACGCCGTTGCTGGCACTCCCGCGCTGCGGCGCGCTCAACATGCACGGCTCGTTGCTGCCGTATTATCGCGGCCGGGTGCCGGTCAACTGGGCCATCATTCACGGTGAAACCCAAACCGGCGCCACATTGCACTACATGACCGAAAAACCCGATGCGGGGGCTATCGTCGATCAGACCGCGGTGCCGATCCTGGCGAACGATACCGCCGCCGACGTATTCGGCAAAGTCACCTGCGCCGCCGAGATCACGCTGCACCGCGCGCTGCCTGCGCTGATTGCAGGAACGGCCGCGGCAAAACCGCAGGATTTGAGTCTGGGCGGCTATTTCGGCGGTCGGCGTCCGGAGCACGGCAAAATCGACTGGTCGCTCTCGGCCACTGCCATACACAACCTCATTCGCGCCGTCGCACCGCCTTATCCCGGTGCATACACCAGCCTGCTCGGCAAGCCCCTGCGGATTTTGCGCAGCCGCATTCTCGACCAAACCCCAAACAGTGAAGCCAAGTCTGTGTTTTTTTGCGATAATCACGGTTGTTACGCACATTGCAAGGGGGGCGGCACCTTGCAACTGTTCGCGCTCGAATGGGACGGGCACGCCGTCAGCACCTCCGAATTCGCTTCGACAATCGGCGACGAAGCGATATTATTGACCTGAATTCATCAACTTACTAGAGATACTCATGAAAAAAATCCTCATTCTGGGGGTGAACGGCTTTATCGGTCACCACTTGTCCAAACGTATTCTGGAAACTACCGACTGGGAAATTTACGGTATGGACATGATGCGGGATAAGATCACCGAGTTCGCCGATCATCCGCGCTTCCATTTTTTTGAGGGTGACATCACCATCAACAAGGAATGGATCGAGTACCATGTCAAAAAATGCGATGTCATCCTGCCGCTGGTCGCCATTGCGACCCCGGCCACTTATGTGAGCGATCCGTTGCGCGTGTTCGAGCTGGATTTTGAAGCTAATCTGCCCATCGTGCGCCAGTGCGTCAAATATCGCAAACGCATCCTCTTTCCTTCCACTTCCGAAGTCTACGGCATGTGCCATGACGAGCAGTTCGATTCCGAGAATTCCGAACTGGTGCTAGGTCCGATCAACAAACCGCGCTGGATTTACTCCTGCTCCAAACAGTTGATGGACAGGGTTATCTGGGCTTACGGCATGAAAGGCGAGCTCGATTTCACCCTGTTCCGTCCGTTCAACTGGATAGGCGCCGGACTGGACAGCATACATACGCCCAAAGAAGGCAGCTCGCGCGTCATCACGCAGTTTCTTGGCCACATAGTTCGCGGCGAAGACATCAAGCTGGTCGACGGTGGCCAGCAGAAACGCGCGTTCACCTACATCGCCGACGGCATATCGGCGATGATGAAAATCATCGAAAACAAGAACGGCATCGCTTCCGGACGCATCTACAATATCGGCAATCCGAGCAATAACCACTCGATCCGCGATCTGGCCAACATGATGCTGAACATGGCGAAAAAATATCCCGAGTACAGCGACAGCGCGGCGCGGGTCAATATCCTGGAAACGACTGCCGTCGATTATTACGGCAAAGGTTATCAGGACGTGCAGAACCGCGTTCCCAAAATCGACAACACCATGCAGGATCTGGACTGGAAGCCCGAATACACGATGGTGCAGGCACTTGAACACGTGTTCGAAGCGTACCGCGATCAGGTAGCCATGGCCCGGGCCTTGATGGATTAAGACCGCTCGGACGTATCGGGGCGTCGTCCGGCGCTCCGCAATTGGGCGGCGTATTGCCGTTTCATTTCATTATTCTCCAGGAATCCCGGGCATGCGTTTGCTTGCATTGAAAATCGACGTAGATACTTACCGCGGCACCCGGCTGGGCGTGCCGAATCTGGTCGAGATGCTCAACCGTCATGGCGTCGGCGCGACGTTCCTGTTCAGCCTGGGGCCGGACCACACCGGACGCGCCGTGCGGCGGGCATTGCGCCCCGGCTTCATGAAAAAAGTCTCGCGCACCTCGGTGCTGGAACATTACGGCCTGAAAACCCTGCTCTACGGCACCCTGCTGCCCGGTCCCGACATAGCGCGCCGATGCGTGTCGATTTTGCGCAATGTGGCGGCAGCCGGTTTCGAAACCGGAATTCACACGTTCGATCATGTCAAATGGCAAGACCATGTCGCCGATCATACCGACGCCTGGACCGAGCGCGAGATGGACAAGGCTTATCTAAGCTACCGCGCGGTTTTTGACGTTAATCCAACTACCCACGGCGCTGCCGGATGGCAGATGAACAGTGCGGCCTATTTGCAGGAACAGCGCTGGGGCATGGCTTATTGCTCGGACACCCGTGGTACCCATCCTTTTATCCCGCTGCTCGACGACGGACGGCAAAGCTGCCCGCAACTGCCCACCACGCTGCCAACGCTGGACGAGCTCATCGGCATCGATGGCCTCGACACCAGCAACGTCGCCGACGCGCTGCTTGCGCTGACCGCCGCCGACAATCCGACAGGCCATGTTTACACACTGCATGCCGAACTCGAAGGCATGAAACTGGCACCCGTGTTCGAAAAACTCGTGACCGGCTGGCTAGCCCAGGGCTATCGCCTGGTCAGTCTCGCCGATTATTACGCTGCGCTCGATCTTGCGCGGCTTCCCGTACAATGCGTTATTCAGGGCAGTATCGCGGGCCGCTCTGGCACACTCGCTTTACAATCCCCTGCTGTTTAAAATTTAGTCCACCCTTCATGCCCAATCGTATTCCGCTAGTCTTTGTGATTGCCCTGGCAATCAGCTATCTTTTGCCTGGTCTGGTCGGCCATGACCCGTGGAAGCAGGACGAGAATTATATATTCGGCATTGTCTATCACATGCTGCAAAGCGGGGACTGGATAGTGCCGCAAAATGCGGGCGAGCCGTTTATGGAGAAACCGCCGTTATATTACTGGGTCGCGGCCATGCTCGCGCACCTCAACAGCGGCTGGCTTTCCCTGCATGATGGCGCACGGTTGGCGAGCGGCGTATTTACTGCGCTGACCCTGCTGTTCACGGGCCTGACGGCGCGTCGTTACTGGGGCGAAGGTTCGGGGCGCTATGCAGTGGTGGCGCTCGTCGCCAGTTTCGGTCTGCTCTACGAGAGCCATTTCATGATCTCCGATGTGCCGATGCTGACGGGTTTCGCCATCGCCGGTTACGGCTTCGCATGTAGCCTGCAACGCCCGCTTTGGGCCGGATTCTGGCTCGGCACCGGCACCGGAATCGGCTTCCTCGCCAAGGGTCTGCTCATTCCCGGCGCGCTGGGGCTGATTGCCATGATGCTTCCGGCGCTATTCGCTACCTGGCGGCAACGTCGTTTTTCCCGAACGCTGATGATCGCCGCGCTGTTTGCGCTACCCTGGCTGCTGATGTGGCCGATCGCCCTCTATCTGCGCTCGCCCCAACTGTTTTACGACTGGTTCTGGCTCAACAATATCGGCCGCTTCCTCGGTTTTTCCGTGCCGCAACTGGGGGCGAGCAATTCGCCGTGGTTCTGGCCCAGAACGCTGCACTGGTTCGCCTTCCCGGTGCTGCCGCTGGCACTGCTGACCGTCTGGCGGCAACGCGGCCGCATCGGGCACAGCGCAGCGCTGCAATACGGGCTGGTCGCTTTTCTGGTCTATCTGCTGCTCATACAGGTCTCGGCTTCGGCGCGCACAGCGTACGGCCTGCCCATGCTGGTGGGTTTGACCATCCTCGCCGTACCCGCCGTCGACACCCTGCCCGAGCGTCTGAACCGATATGCGGACTACGGCGCCCGGCTGCTGTTTGCGCCGTTGGTCGGCGTCAGCTGGTATGTCTGGGCGCTCATGGTCTTTGTCGGCGCGCCGCCAGCGTGGCCCATGCTGGCACGTGATTTACCGATGAATTTCATCATGCCGATTCAGCCCGTCGCCATACTGGCGGCGCTGTTGGCAAGCGTTATCTATTTCGGCACGTGGTTCTGGCTGCCGCAGCTGAAAAGCCGGGCGGTCGTGAGTCTCGCGCTCGGCGTCACGGTGTTCTGGATCATATTCGGCACGCTCTGGCTGCCGTGGGTAGACGACGCCAAGAGCTATCGCAGCGTATTCCTGGCAATGCAGCCCCACCTGCCCGCCGCCCGCCGTTGCGTGGCGAGCTATGGGCTGGGCGAATCGACGCGCCCGATGCTCGAATATTATCTCGGCATACTGAGCAAACGGCAGGAACTCTACCCCGATGCGGATTGCGATGTATTGATCATCGACAAACGCGGAATGCAGGCTCCGCAAAATCTTCCCCCGTACTGGCAACCGGCGTGGAATGGCTCGCGTCCGGCGGACAACAGCGAGAGCTTCTGGTTGTATCTCCGGCATTCCAGCCAGACTCCGGGCAAGTTATCGCGCTGATGCTGCATTTTTGCAACACCCTTTTTGAATATCGCGAAAATATACTCAAATACAATACCTTCAGCTACTATATGTGTGAGTGAATTTAACTCTAATAACGAATACTAAGGATTTTTCATGAATCTGAATAAACTTGTTTTGACAGTGATTTGCGCAAGCCTCTCTGCAAACGCATTCGCCAATACGACAGATATCAAGGCCTCCAACAACCAGGTGGGCATACAGGCAACTTCCACGCATGTCGACTACACCGAAACTGGCAATGGCATGCTCGGATCATCGACTGGAACCCAAGATACGGAAAACGGTAACGTTCCCGGTTTTGCCCTGTCATTATCGGTGATGAAAGACTGGTGGCTAGGTAATGACTACCTCGAACTCGGATATAGCCGCAACAAGGGCGATACCAACTACGTTGGCGGGGCCGCAGACGGTAGTACCCCTTACGGTTCTATCGTCGGACAGGACGGCGCGGTAATCGAAGATTATCATCTGCGTTACGGCAAGGGCTTTGTGTTTGGCAACCAGGTCATGCTCACGCCCTATTTTGAAATCGGCCACCACAGCTGGGACAGATCCGTCAACGCGGGCGAAACCTATGCCAATCGATATTACGGCATCGGCGTATTGGGGCAGTATTCCCCCGTCCGCAAACTGGTATTGACCGCCAATCTTTTTGGCGGCGGAACCTACGGCTCCAACATCGATGTCAGTGGCGCGGGTGGCTTCTCGGGCTCGCTGGGTAATTCCGGCCTGTTTAAAGCCGGTCTCGCGGCTGATTATGCGTTTACGCAACACCTGCACGGCAATGTTGGTGTCGATTACACGAGCTTCAAATATGGCATGAGCGCGTTATACCCGCAAGGCAACGGCTACGCCTCGTTTGAACCGGACAGCACGACCAATTATACAACGCTCAAAATCGGGCTTTGGTACGCATTTTAAATTCGTCATGGACGAATTATGCGGCGGTAGGAGCGGGCTTGCCCGCGATTCGGCAGCCCATTTATCGCGGGCAAGCCCGTTCCTACCAGATGGCATGCAACGGGGTGACGAATAAATCAACGTTTCCCAAATCAAACTTGTTAGCGCAGCAAGGCGACCGACTTAATCTGCGCCCATATCGACATCCCCGCCGCGAGGCCCAGCGCATCCTGCGAACGACGGGTAATGCGCGCCAACAGCGCCGTACCGCTGGCGTCGAGTTGCACCAGCGTCTGGCCGGAGCCGATATCCGTTTCTATCGCCACGACGCGAACAGGCAGGATATTGAGGATGCTGGTCTCGTGCTGCCGGGTTCGCGACAGGCTTACGTCGCGCGCGAGTATGCGTATTCTCACCTGGCTACCCAGCGCCTCGTCGATGCGCCGCACCCACACCGCGCCGCCGGGAAAACTTAGTCGACTCAAGTGATAAGCGGCATCGTCCTGGTCAAGCAAGGCGTCGAGCACCACCCCGGCATCGTCGCCCTGCGCGAAATACAGATCGGTGCGCGCGAATACTTCGGTCACGCTGCCCTGCGCGCGCACCGTGCCGCCTTCGAGCACAATAACGCGGTCAGCCAGACGCGCTACCTCGTCGACCGCATGGCTGACATACACTATCGGCAGCGCCAGTTCTTTGTGCAGACGTTCCAGGTAGGGCAGTATTTCGGCCTTGCGCTGCATGTCGAGCGCGGCCAGCGGTTCGTCCATGAGCAGGATGCGCGGGTTGCTGGCCAGCGCCCGCGCAATCCCGACGCGCTGCTGCTCGCCGCCAGAAAGATAAGCCGGCATACGCGCCAGCAGAGGCGCAATGCCCAATAAGGCGACCGCCTGATCCAGCAGTTCCGCGGTCGCAGCGCCCCGGCTGCGCTTTTGACCGTATTCCAGATTTTGTCTGACCGTCAAATGCGCGAACAGACTGGGTTCCTGAAACACGTAACCCAACGGCCGCTGATGCGTGGGCAGAAACAAGGACGCGCCATCGTCCTGCCATAGCTCCCCGGCGACGCTCAGATAGCCGTCAAGCGCACGTTCGAGACCGGCAATACACCGCAACAGCGTCGTTTTTCCCGAACCGGAATGACCAAATAGCGCGGTCACGCCGCGCACCGGCCAATTCAGGTCAACGTCGAGTCCGAAATCGCCCTGAACGTGGCGGAAACGCGCGATGATACGATCGGCAGCGGGCATGGATTATCGTCTCTCACGCTTCGGGCTGAAGCTGTATAACGCGAACAGAATCAAAAAGGAAAACAGCAACATTCCACCAGCCAGCCAGTGCGCCTGCGTGTATTCCAGCGCCTCGACATGATTAAAGATGCGCAGCGAAACCACTTGCGTCTTGTCCGGTATATTGCCGCCTATCATCAACACCACACCGAACTCGCCGACCGTATGCGCGAAGCCGAGAATAATCGCGGTTAAGAACCCGGGCCGGGCCAGCGGCAGCACCACGCTCACAAAAGTGTCGAGGGGTGCGGCGCGCAGCGTCGCCGCGACTTCGAGCGGGCGCTCGCCTATGCTCTCGAAAGCATTCTGGATAGGCTGCACCACGAAAGGCATGGAATAAAACGTCGAGCCCACCACCAGACCGCCGAAGGTGAACGGCAACATCCCCAGCCCCGCAGCCTGCGTCAAATGCCCGATCGGGCCGTCCGGCCCCATTGCCAGCAGCAGATAAAAGCCCAGCACGGACGGCGGCAGCACGATAGGAAGCGCCACTAGCGCGCCTAGCGGCCGCTTTAACCAGGAGCGCGTGCGCGCAAGCCACCAGGCGATAGGCGTGCCTATCAGCAGCAACAACAGCGTCGTGACGCCAGCCAGCTTGAGCGTCAGCCAGATGGCGCCGATATCCGCTGCATTGGGCATCAGGAATTTCCCCTATAAATCGTAACCATAAGCCTTGATAATCGCCCTGGCCCTGTCACCGCGAAGATACTTCAGCAG
>DAICZK010000069.1 GCA_027311185.1 Sulfuriferula sp. | reverse complement strand
CAGGTGTACTCCCAGAACACTTGGGGGATGTGCACAGTATCGTCGTCGGCGAAGTTGTTGCGGAAGCGCTCGATATTGTGCGCTTCAAGCAGCAAATCCAGCTCCCGTCGCAGCGAACGGCGAAAATAGCCGACCATCATGAGCGGCTGGTAGCGTTTCGCGTCGGCGACTTCATGCTCGAGCAAGCGCGCAAAATGTTGCAGGATGCGCAAATCCGCTTCGATTTTCCTGTCGATGCCGGGACGACGAATTTTCACTACCACCCGCGTGCCATCGAACAGTTGCGCGCGATGCACCTGAGCCATGGAAGCGGCGGCAAAGGGTTCGCGCTCGAATTGTAGGAACACTTCATCGATGGGCTTGTTCAAAATCGCCAGCAGATCCGCTTCGACCAGCTCGAAAGCCACCGGTGGCACGTGTGATTGCAGCTTTTCCAGCTCGACTATCCAGGTCGATGGAACCAGATCCACGCGCGTCGCCAGCAACTGGCCCAGCTTCACAAAGGTAGGCCCTAACTCCTCCAGCGCCAGCCGCACTCTGATTGCGGGCTCCAGCTGGCTGATTTCGGTCGGTTGCGCCTGCCAGTGCAAGATTCGCCCCGCACGCTCCAGCACGGTCCCCATACCCAGCACCCGGACAAAATCCCCCCAGCCGTAACGAATCAGAATACTGGCGATTTCATGCAAACGTGATAAATCGCGCACAACGCTGAAAGTTTCCCACAACATTCAAACACCATCCTGCTTATGCCAATAGCCGCATTCTACCTTTATTTGCCGCAACGATAGAGAATAGTGCGATAAAACATCAAAACTTTGACCAAACCGGAAAAAACAGTTAAATTGGCATCTATGCGATTTATCAAATATATATTTATCATTGTGTTAGCTCTGACCAGCGCAACATGCAGGGCAGATGACCCTTCCCCGCCGCCCGCGCCCACCCATACCGAACTCGCCTTGTTCGCCATGGGACTGATCGGTTCCGTTTACAAATTCGGCGGCGACAAACCCAGTACAGGCATGGACTGTAGCGGTTTCGTCAGATACGTTTATCATGAAGTCGCCGGACTGAAGCTGCCCCACAGCGCGGCAGCGATCAGTAAAATCAGCACCATCATCCATAAAACAGACCTCAAACCCGGCGATCTGGTGTTCTTCAAGACCATGAAAAAAGCGTTTTCCCATGTCGGCATTTACCTCGGCAATAACCGTTTCATTCACGCGGCCAGCAGCGATACGGGCGTAGTCATGATTTCGCGCATGGACGACAGCTACTGGTCGAGAAAATTTGACGGTGCGCGACGCCTGCTGGCCACTGGGACAGCGCCCGCCATCGCCGCCGAATCCGACTCCAATCAGGCCGATCCGGCCACCCATACCCCCATCAGTTTGCCCGCCGCGAGCCCTATCGCGACGGCAATACAATAAATTTGCAGCGCCTTCGCGGCCGACAACACCGCGCGCGCGAGGCCCTGAAAATTTTGCCGGCACCCAGACAACTATCCGCGCTGTCTATCGCTTATAATCTTCGTTTTGCTCCATTTGCAATCAACCCATGTCCATCACTACCGAAATCGCCAGACGCCGCACTTTTGCCATCGTTTCCCATCCCGACGCGGGCAAAACCACGCTGACGGAGAAATTGCTCTGGTTCGGCGGCGCAGTGCAGGTAGCGGGCGAAGTCCGCGCACGCAAAGCCAGCCGGCACGCGACCTCGGACTGGATGGAACTGGAAAAGCAGCGCGGCATCTCGGTCACTTCCTCGGTCATGCAGTTTCCCTACCGCGACCACATCATCAATTTGCTCGATACTCCCGGTCACGAGGATTTTTCCGAGGATACCTATCGCACGCTGACAGCGGTCGATTCTGCCGTCATGGTCATCGATTCGGTCAACGGCGTCGAAGCACAAACCATCAAACTGCTCAACGTATGCCGGTTGCGCGACACACCCATCATCACCTTTATCAACAAACTCGACCGCGAAGGCCGCTCGCCCATCGACCTGCTCGACGAAATCGAATCGGTATTGGGCATGCAGTGCGCGCCTATGACCTGGCCGATAGGCATGGGCAAACGTTTTCGCGGTATTTATCACCTGTATGACGACAAAGTCCTGGCGTTCGATCCGCAAGCCGACAAAGGCATAGGCGAAATCATCGTCGGTCTCGATAACCCGCGCCTGGACCAATTTATCGGCGAACAGGCCGACGAATTGCGTACCGAGGTCGAACTGGTGCGCGGCGCATCGCACCTCTTTTCTGCCGAGGCTTACCTGGCGGGGCGCCAGACGCCGGTCCTGTTCGGCTCTGCCGTCAACAATTTCGGCGTACAGATGATGCTCGATGCACTGGTGGATCTATCCCCGCCGCCACTCGCCCGCCAAACCGAATCGCGTAAAATTGCGCCGGAGGAGACGCCATTTTCAGGTTTCGTTTTTAAAATACAAGCCAATATGGACCCCAGACATCGCGACCGCATTGCGTTTCTGCGCGTCTGTTCGGGGCGGTTCGACCGGGGTATGAAAATCAGGCAGGTTTCCAACGGCAAATACATGGCAGTCAACAACGCCATCACTTTCATGGCGCAGGATCGCACCACCGCCGACGAGGCCTACGCCGGCGACATCATCGGCATCCCCAATCACGGCACCATCCGGTTGGGCGATACGTTCACCGAAGGCGAAGCGCTGAAATTCATCGGCATTCCATCGTTCGCGCCGGAGTTTTTCCGCAAGGCCAGGATCAAGAACCCGCTCAAAGTCAAACAGCTGCAAAAAGGCCTGCAACAACTGGCCGAAGAAGGTGCGACGCAATTGTTTCGCCCGCTGTCATCCAACGACCTGATCCTGGGCGCGGTGGGCACGCTGCAATTCGATGTCGTCGCGCACCGCCTGGAGTTCGAATATGGAGTCGACGTGCTGTTCGAGGGTTGCGAATTTGCCACCGCGCGCTGGCTGCGCGGCAGCGATGCCGACCTCAAGCAACTGATCGACAAATACAGCTTCAACATGGCTCTGGATGGCGCCAATCAATATGTTTATCTGGCGCCCAACCGGGTTAATTTGAGCATGACGCGGGAACGCTTTCCGGAAATAAAATTTCTGGAAACGCGGGAGATTTATTGAATGGCGCGAACAACCGATTGTCATAAGGGAATGCTCGAGCCAAGCACTATCGCTGACTCGAGCATCTTGAAGATAAAAACGCTATTGTCCATTTATGCTAAAAAAATTTAAAAAACCAGACATCGCAAACGCAGACGCCAGCGACAGCTACCTGAATCTGCAGGCTATTCTGCCTCATCCAGCCACTTACATTGAAATCCGTATCAGCCGCAAGCTATTGGTCGGGATCATACTCTCGCTGCTGGTTCACGCCCTGCTGCTCTATCTGTTCACCCACCAGCGCAAGGAGCTCGAACCCCGTCCCCTTAACCAGGTCGACGATACGCTTAATGTCGAGCTCAATCCCATCGCTCCTGCCAAGTCAACAGTGCAGGCCGCCAGCCCGCCAAAGCGACCGACACCGCCCGCCCCCGCACAACACGTCGCCTCGAGAACGGTGCATCGCCAGCGGGTACACAAAGCAGTCTCAACTGTCAAGCCGGTGATCACCGCGCTAAAACCGGCACCTTCGGCTCCCGTCATCCCCCAACTCGCGCCGGTGCCGAATCCGCCCGAAACCCCGAATACGCCCGCGCCCACCGACATGACCAGCTACATCAACATGATCCGGGCGCGCAAGCGCGCTGCATCGGGCGAAGGCGAAGCCGCACAGCCTAGCGGCGAAGACAAGCGCATGGCGAATATCAAACGCAACCTGCAACCGCAGGGCGGCGGCGGTATCTTTCAAATCATCCATGTAGGTACCGAAAGCGCGGAATTCACGTTCCGCGGCTGGGATGACAGCACTTACAGCAACCCCATGCGCCAAACTATCTACGTGCAGGCTGACGCCAATACGGACATCGAACACGCCGTGGTGCGCAAGATGATCGCCATCATACGCAAACGCCATCCCGGCGATTTCACCTGGGAATCTTACCGCCTGGGACGCGATGTCCTGCTATCGGCGCGGATACAGGACAATGCCGGGCTGGAAGACTTCATGCTCAAAGAGTTTTTTTATGAAAACAGGCGGCCGTCGGAACGATAAAGCGGCTCAGTCCATCTGGACCACGGGACATGAACGGTTGTCGATGAACAGGTGCATCAACCGGCCTATTCGTTTATCGGCGCTGCCCAATCCTGGCGCGCCTGTCTGGCGCGGCTGAACAGCCCGATCAGTGCAGCGCTGTCGTGCTGTTCGAGCGCGCCGGCAAGACGCGCCAGCTGCGCCTGATAAGCCTGCAATTCAGCGAGCAGCGCAGAACGATTGGCCAGAGCGATATCGCGCCACATTTCCGGGTCGCTGCCTGCGATGCGCGTGAAATCGCGAAAGCCGCTGGCGGCGAATTCGAACAACTGCGCAGCGTTATCGCGCTGCGCGATCATGTCCACCAATGCATAGGCCAGCAAATGCGGCAAATGGCTGACCGCCGCAAAAATCGCATCGTGCTCGGGCGCGCTCATTGTGCGGACTTGCGCACCGCAAATCTGCCACATCGTGGCCACCTTGCTGGTTGCATCGGGCCGCGTCTGCGCTAATGGCGTGAGCACGAGTTTTTTAGCCAGATAAAGATCGGCGCGCGCAGCGGTCGCGCCGCTTAATTCGGCGCCGGCGATAGGATGCGCCGGCACGCAATGGTCGAGATGCGCAACCAGATGCTGCTGCATCAGGGCGACGACATCCTGTTTCGTGCTACCCACGTCGGTCACCACGGCGTGCGGCGACAGATACGGCGCCATCGCCCGCATCACGGCAGCCATCTGGCCGACAGGCACGGCCAACACCACCATGTCGGCGCCTGTCACGGCATCTGCCGCATCGGTGGCGGCGCGGTCGATAATGCCCAGATCGCGCGCCAGTTGCAGATTTTCTATGCTGCGATCGACGCCTACCACTTCGCCTACGGCGCCCGCGCGTTTCAGCGCCAGCGCTAGCGAGCCGCCGATCAGGCCGACGCCGAACACCGCGAGCCGGGAAATAATCTCACTCACCAATAGGCACCTTAGACTTGCGGCGCGCCGCAACCTTTAAATAACGCGCCCTATCACCTTGGCGATACCGGCCAACTCGCCCATCAGCGTTTTGAGTTCTCCCGGCGTCAGCGCCTGATCCGCGTCGCACCAGGCCTCGCAAGGATTCGGATGCATCTCCACGAGCAGGCCGTCGGCGCAGGCGGCAATCGCCGCGCGCGACAGCGCCGGTACCATCCACGCCTTGCCGCCGGCGTGCGAAGGATCGACGATCACGGGCAGGTGGGTTTCTTTTTTGAGCACCGGAATCGCGGTCACGTCGAGCACGTTGCGGTAATAGGTTTCGAAAGTACGAATGCCGCGTTCGCAGAAAATGATATTGTGATTGCCGGAGGCAGCAATGTATTCGGCCGCCATCAGCCACTCCGAAATCGTCGCCGACATGCCGCGCTTGAGTATCACCGGTTTGTTGATGCGGCCGAGCTCCTTGAGCAAATCGAAATTCTGCATGTTGCGCGTGCCAATCTGGACGACATCCACGTCCCAGTCCATGAAGGTATCGAGCATGCGCACGTCCATCAACTCGGTGACAATGGGCAACCCTTGCACGTCGGCAGCCTTGCGGAACATTTCCAGGCCCTCCACGCCCTTGCCCTGAAAAGTGTAAGGGCTGGTGCGCGGCTTGAACGCACCGCCGCGCATCAGACGACAACCCGCCGCCTTGACATATTTCGCCGCCTCGTCCATCTGCTCCTGCGTTTCCACCGAACACGGACCGGCGATCACCTGCAGGGTATTGCCGCCCAGCGGTATACCCTTGATGTCGATTACCGTATTTTCCTTATGCCATTCGCGTGCCACGATTTTATAAGGTTTCACGATATGCATGGACTGTTCCACGCCGGACATGGCATCGATCAGCTCCTGGTTAATGGGGCGTTCGTCGCCGATGGCGCCGATAATCGTGCGCTCTACACCGCGCGAAATATTGGCTTCGCAACCGAATTCCTTGATTTTCTTCACAACGGCGTCAATCTGCTGTTCATTGGCGCCTGGGCTCATCACGATAATCATCATTGCTCCTTTAAGACGTTTTCCAACGCCTGCAAAAATTGGTTGTTTTCAGCCGCCAGGCCGATACTGACGCGCAGATATTCCGGCATGGCGTAATTGGCGATGGGGCGAACGATCACGCCCTGTTCGAGCAAGCGTTGATACATGGTGGTGGCATTGCCGATACGTATGGCTAAAAAATTGGCGAACGAGGGGATGAAATCCACGTCCAGCAATAGCAGACCCTGCGTTAGTTGGCGCATCCCCAGCTGGTTGAGGGCATAACTGCGGGCAATGAATTCATCGTCATTAAAGGCGGCCGTCGCCGCTACCAACGCCAGATGATTGACATTGAACGGCTGCCGCACCCGGTTCATCAAGCCCGCGACCGCCGTGCTCGCCAGGGCGTAGCCAACGCGCAATCCGGCCAGACCGTAAGCCTTCGAGAATGTCCGGGTTACAATCAGATTGGGGAAATGCGCGAGCCAGGCCAGCGCGTCCGATTTCAAGGCCTGCGGCAGATACTCGCCGTAGGCTTCGTCGAGCACGACCACGACCTGTTCGGGCACGCGCTGCAAAAAAGCTAGCAAATCGGCATTCGAGAGCAACGTGCCGGTAGGATTGTTGGGGTTGGCGATAAACACCATGCGCGTGTCAGGCCGAATGGCATCGAGTATCGCCTCCAGATCATGTCCGTAATCGCGTGCCGGAGCAGTGATTCCTTCGGCACCCGCGCCCAGCGTTGCAATGGCGTAGATCGCAAAAGCGTGTTCAGAAAACACCGCCGACACGCCCGGCGCCAGAAATGCGCGCGCGGCCATCTCCAGCACGTCGTTGGAACCGTTGCCAAGTACGATTTGCGCGGCATCAACGCCCAGCCGGACGGACAAGGCCGACTTGAGTTCATAACCGCTGCCGTCGGGATAACGCGCCAGTTCGTGCAGTTCCATCTCTATCGCGGCCAGCGCCCTGGGACTGGGGCCCAGCGGGTTTTCGTTCGAGGCGAGCTTGACGATGCGATGCGGCTCCATTCCCAGTTCGCGCGCGAGCTCGGTAATG
>DAICZK010000068.1 GCA_027311185.1 Sulfuriferula sp. | reverse complement strand
TCCCCATCCCATGTATCGCTGGCCCGTTATCCACGATGTTGCGCAGGCGAGCCGCGAACCCCCGGCCAACCGCGCGGCACACGGTGACACCGCCGGCTATCCGGCGCGGCTTGAGGGCAGCGCAGTCGCCGCCGCCGAGCTGATCCGCCAGCGCCGCAGCGCCCAGCGCTTCGATGCCCGATACACGCAAGACGCCGCCGGTTTTTATACCCTGCTCGACGCCTTGCTGCCTCGCGCTGCCGCACCCTGGGATATCCTCGACACAACACCGCGCGTACATCTGTTGCTGTTCGTCCACCGCATCGCTGGAATCGCGCCGGGGCTCTATGCGCTGCCGCGCACGCCCGCCGGGCAACTGCTCATGCAGACCGCCATGCGCGACGATTTCACCTGGAACCGCCCCGACGCTTGCCCCACCCATCTGCCGCTGTTTCAGCTTGCCGAAGCCCGGCTCGGGCAAGCCGCAAAAAGCCTGCACTGCCACCAGGCTATCGCCGCCGACGGTACTTTTGCGCTGGCGATGCTGGCCGAATTTGACCTGCCGCTGCAACAAGCTCCGTGGCAATACCGGCAACTGTATTGGGAGGCCGGACTGATCGGGCAGACACTCTATCTCGAAGCCGAAGCAACTGGACTGCGAGGCACCGGCATCGGCTGTTTTTTTGACGATGTCTGTCACGAATTGCTGGGTTTGCGCGATACCCGTTTGCAATCGCTATACCATTTCACTGTGGGCTATCCGCTGACCGACGATCGCGTCCTCAGCCTGCCGCCCTACCCCGGTCCCCGCTAAAGGAAGCAATATGCCCCAGTCCGCCGAATCGAATGCACCGCTTGTTGTCTCCGCTGATGTCCTGCACACGTGGCTTGTCGCGCACGGTTTTCCTGCAAACGATCTGAACGCGACCATCGCCAATTGCACTACGCCGCTCATGCACGCGGCTCGCCTCGGCGAACGCGTCATTGCTGCCGAACTGCTGCAACGCGGTGCGGCGGTCAACGCTGTCAATAACGACGGCAACCAAGCTTTATGGCAGGCCTGCTTTAGCGCAGACACCGCGCTCATCGCCCTTTTGATCGAAAACGGCGCAGACCTGAATCATCAAAACGATAACGGCGCTACCTGCCTGATGTATGCCGCCTCGGCCAGCAAAACCGAAATCACCGCGCAATTGCTGGCCGCGGGCGCCGATGCGCGACTCAAATCGCTGGACGACTTTACTGCGCTCGACATGGCGGGTAATCTGGAGTGTCTGAACCTGCTGCGGCGCGCTTAATTGCTCAAAGCTTGCAGTATAATCAGGAAATCGATAAAGTAATGTACAAATGACTATTAGGTATTTAATACGTTAATCGTTTATATCAGCTTTGCTTGAATTTGATCGTTATGCATGAATTGGGCTAACCAGCGCTTTCGATGAGAAACTCAGTTAAAATTTGCTCTGCACTTGATGTATCAGGTATGTCTCAGAATTTAATACAACAGTTCAGTTTTTATATCCATCTCACTAAGACTGTCAATAAAACCAGATAAATGGAAAATTATGCTGACGCGGCCTTACGGCATTGGAATGACGCCAAATTGCTTGAGGAAAAAAATTGTGTGGAAAATGCGGATCACCATTACGGCTTTACGGCAGAATGTGCCATTAAGAAAGTGTTAATCGAACTCCCAGCTTTTTCAAACATTGGGATGTTGGAAAACGCTTACAAGGAACACGTCAACAATTTATGGGGGAAAGTAAATGACCAAAGCCTGCAAAAATCTTATCCTGCCCTATCCGCATTGCTTAAAGCAGCCAACCCTTTTTCAGATTGGCATGTAAACCAACGTTATGCTGCAGATGGCGAGATATCCAGGGCGGCGATGGATTTACATAAAAATTGGGCGCGCCGACTTCTCGGTAGCGTCAATTTGAACGGGGTCAGGCGCGCATGACAACGCTTCGATTCGACAAAGTTATAATCACTGCCTACTCCCTTCTTGGTAAATATTTGGCCAGCGGCATTTACGAAACAACGCTGGTGCGCGACAGTTTCGGAGCTTTGACCGTTGTGTTGCCGGATGCGGCATTATCAGATGCGAGCATCTGGAACGAATTGGCTCAGCAGCTACATCAGGCATTAGGCGTATACAGCCCGGGTGAAAATCGGGTACTCCTGAGACAAAGCGATCTTATTGATCCTTCTGACATTATTGACTCGCTGGATCGTATTCGCTTACCTGACATGCTAAATACTTGGTTAGTCGATCGTTTACAGACTAATCAAGACTGGCTGCGTGAACCTCTGGTTAAACATCCTCCGGTACCTACCGCAGTCGCTTTCAGCATCAAGGGTGGCGTAGGACGCACGACGGCTTTCGCGTTGTGGGCTTGGTCCCTTGCTCGCGCAGGTAAAAACATTGTGCTGGTAGATCTGGATTTAGAAGCGCCTGGCGTTGCTGGTTTGTTGTTAGATGAAAGCCATATGCCTGATTATGGTTTGGTGGACTGGCTGGTTGAAGCTTTGAATGGGCAGGCCGATGAAGCATTATTACGGGAATGTTTAATTGACTGTGAATTATCAAGTAATGAAGCGGGACGAATTCGGGTATTGCCTGCTTTCGGTTTGAAAACCACTGAATATGTCAATAAGCTAGGCCGCATTTATATGCCGACGTTTGCCACCGATACAGGTAAATTTACTGGTTTAGCTGAACGTTTGCAGATGTTGCTGGAGCAAATAGCTAGCTTGTCAGACAAACCCGACTTGGTAATGCTGGATAGCCGCGCCGGCCTCCATGACATCGGCTCTGCTGCGGTGACCCGATTGGGAGCTGAGGTTTTCATGTTTGCTCGTGACGACTATCAGAGTTGGCAGGCCTATCGGCAATTGTTCAAACATCTAAGTAATTCGCGCAGTCTAGCCATTGGTATGGACGATGACGACCTGCGCTGGCGGCTGAAAATGGTCGGTGCCCAATTGGATATTACTGAATCCGCAAAATTACATTTCACGGATACTTCATATAGCGTCTGGAGCGATGTGTTGTACGATGACGAGGAAGAAGAAAACCTGAATAAACCTGCAAAATTTGTTCCGCAGGTTTTTGAGCGCGAAGATGACAACGCTCCTCATTCGCCATTTTTTATTCAATTCGATTCCAGAATCAAAGGCTTCGATTTAATCAATTCAGAAAACCGTCCTGATTGGCGTGTTATTGAGACGGCATTCGGCGATTTCTTTTCTAGGGCTAGTGCACGCTTGCTCCCAGATGAGTCGACCGTAGGAAAAACATGAAATGAATTTGTCCTTCGACCCGATTGCCATTCGTCAAACGCTCATTGACCTGCCCCCTATTTCCGCCTGGGAAAACCTTTCGCCACCGAATCCGTCTCAAATCTATATCCCGGAACTGCACACTAAAGCGTTACCGCCAGAAGTCAGTATCGTGGAAGGAATGCGAGGCGCGGGAAAAAGTTTTTGGACCGCTGTATTGGCCGATAATGATACCCGCACTCTCGTTTCTGACGTTACGAACATCCAACGACTGTCCAAATTAATAGTGAGGGTCGGTTTTGGCCTAGACCATGATAACGAACATTTCCCCGATGCGAAACGAATAACCTTATTAATAACTCAAGGCTGTACTCCAGATGATATTTGGCGGTCAGTCTTACTAAGACATACACTCAAGGCGTTGGGGAAGCCCTTACCTTTCGATGATGGAGTAGATTCAGCAGCACTTTGGGTCAAGGTAAACCATGATCAAGCAGATCGCTATTTGGTAGAATGCGACCGTGATTTGGCAGAGCAGGAAAAGGTGCTACTGTTACTGTTTGATTCCCTTGATCGTTTGGCAGGTGACTGGGGACATATTCGGCAAATTCTCTCCGCAGCACTTCAGCTCGGATTGGAGTGTCGCACTCGACGAGCGATCCGCTTTAAGTTTTTCCTACGCCCGGACATGGTTGAAGAAGACGACGAAATATGGCGTTTCTCTGACAGTTCAAAATTGCTTCATACTAAAAGTGAATTGACTTGGCGTCCCCAGGATTTATTTGGCTTAATCTTACTCCATTTAGCTAATTCACAATCTGCCGGCCCTGCATTCAGGAAAGAAATCGAACAACAGACGCGTATTCAATGGCAAGAAGTCGATCACGTTTATCCCTTACCTCAAAATTTGACGACAGGTGAGCAACCTCTACGCAGCATTGTCGAGGCCCTTGCCGGTCCCTGGGTCGGTACTAATGCCAAACGAGGGTTCACTTTTACATGGATTCCCACTCATTTATCCGATGCCAAGGGACGACTCAGCCCTCGCAGCATCCTGCTGGCAGTAAAACGCGCCGCAGAATGGACAAAGGAGCGATATCCGAATCATAAGACCGCTCTGCATTACGAAGGCATCCAACAAGGCGTAGTAGAAGCTTCCGGAATCAGAATTAGCGAAATCAAGGAAGATTACCCTTGGGCAGGCCCACTATTGGAAGCACTAAAAGGGGTAACAGTTCCGTTGACGATCGACGAGTTAACAGCGAGATGGACAGAAAGTTGTATCAAATCATCACTCGAAGCGGCACAACAAAAACAGAGGCTACCCCCACGCCGCTTCAGTAGCGACTCTGATTTAAAGGGCCAAATACAGGCCTTGGTGGATGACTTGGTGGAACTAGCAGTTTTTTATCGCACGGAAAATGGGCGAATTAATATGCCGGATATTTTTCGCGTTGGCTTTGGTATAAAACGTAAAGGAGGGGTCAAACCACCGCGTTGATCGCAACAAACACGGGGCATGCCCGTAATTATTGCGTTCCGCAATTTATTCAACCTCCTATGAGTGTCACGAGATTTACATCTCTCATTCGTTCATATTGGGAAACAAGATGACTTCATCCGGCAATCCGTTGGTATTGTGTTCGAGATTGACGCCTGCGACCAGCGCGTACCCGGCGTCGCCTTCGTACAGTACGACGGCCTGTTGCGGCATGGTTTGCAGAGCGGTTATCAATTGTGCGACCGTCATGATTTGCCCTTTTTATCGTGTTCCGCTCTAGCCTATCGTGATGATCAGCGGCTCCAGCCCGGCAACCGTGGCTTCAATCACATCCCCCGTGACCACCGGCCCAACGCCTGCTGGCGTGCCGGTAAAAATCAGGTCGCCCGGAAACAGCTCGACTTGTTGCGACAGATAATTGATCGTTTCCGGAATTTTCCAGATCATGTCGCCGACATCTGCGCTCTGACGTACCTCGCCGTTCACCTTGAGTTCGATCTTGCCTCTGGCGATTACGCCCGTATAAAATTCCGGCGTGATTGCCGAGCAAGGCGCCGAGTGGTCGAAGCCCTTGCTCAGATCCCAGGGCCGGCCCTGCTCGCGCGCCAGATTCTGTGCATCGCGTTTGGTCATGTCGAGTCCGACGGCATAGCCGAAGATATAATCATTCGCCCGGGCCACGGCAATCTCGCGCCCGCCCAGCGAGAGCGCCACAACCAGCTCCACCTCGTAATGCAGGTCTGCGGTACCGGGCGGATAAGGCATGACGGCGTGATTGGGCAGAATGGCCTGCGCCGGTTTGGTAAAGAAAAATGGCGCCTCGCGTTCCGTATCGGCACCCATTTCCAGGGCATGCGCGGCGTAATTCTGGCCTACGCAATAAATGCGGCGTACCGGAAAGGGATTGCTCGACATGGCCGGAATACTGACGACAGGAGCCGGGGCAAAAGCGTAATTCATCTATGCTGACCTCTTGGAAAAATGAGTTTATCGCGTTATTTCAAACCAGCCTGTCATTGCCTCGGTAACCCGCATTGATTTCGAATTCGAGATAATAAATCCTGAAATGCTCCTCCATGCGGCCGGCCTCGGGAAGAATGGCGGCACGTTCGGGATATTGTGCCAGCAAATCGTTGCGATGTGTTGTCCAGGCCTTGAGCAGCGCAGCCCGCGCATCTTCCTGATTGCAGCCGGCGCCTTTGAAAATGAAGTTATGGGTGATCATTTCGGCGACGATGAACCGGGTCGACACTAGGAGCCTGTCGGACTTAATTCGCCGTGCGCGCCGGACTGCTGCGGGGTGCAGTGCAAGGCGCGGGACGCGCCGTTGTGCCATTCACAACCAGCGGCCCGCAACGCCGCAATGTGCCCCGCAGCAGTCCGGCCCTCCGGGTTGCGACCGGAAAACGCGTCTGCGGCCTGACCAAAATCCATGCCGCGAAATACCGAGCAGCGGATAAAGGCATCTACGCTGGGCGCGACCTGTTTCTGCCGACAGAATTTGGCCGTCAGCTTTACGAGACCCTTGATATCCCGGCCCGTCGCCGCCGGAAACAGATCGACCAGTTCATCGAGCAACACCGCGTCGACGTCGAGCGCAAACTGCTCGGTCATCACCTGCCATATCTTGCGGCGGGCATCGCTCTGCGGCGGATAAAAACGGATCATGGCGATGCAGCGCGAGACGATGGCCTCGTCGATGTCGTCGACGCGGTTGGTGGTCAAAAACAGCAATCCGTTAAAGTACTCGAGCACGCGCAAAAAAACGCCTACGACCGCGTTCATGGTGATATTGTCGTCGCGACGCTTGATATAAACGTCGGCCTCGTCGATCAGCATCACCGCACCCCAGCGCTGGGCGCGGGTCAGCACGTCCTTGAGCGCCGTTTCCATCGCCGCCACATTCAGCCCAAGCTGGCCAGAATGTACGCGGTACAGCGGGCGCTTGATGATCTCGGCGTACACTTCGGCGGTCAGCGTTTTGCCTACCCCCGCCGGACCCGCGCACAGCACCGTCGTGCCGCCCGATTTGCCGGCCACGATGTCGTCCATCAGCACGTCCATCTCAGCCGTCAGTATATCGATGAGATCGGTCTGCTCCTGCGGCAGTATCAGTTTCTGCTTGAGCGCAGGTTGATACCGATAGGGCGTCATGTCGTCGACATGCACCCAGAGATAATGATGCAGTTCGAGATGGAACATGAGGATGTAGGCATGCACCGGGAGCTGGCAAAACAAGCCCTGCGGTATCGCCGCCTGCGATTCTCGCGTTTCGTCTTCGGCTTCGTAACGGTTGCTTTTCGCCGCCTTGTTGATGTATGCGCCGAGGATATCGCCGGTCACCTCGAGCGTGAGCGTGCGCGAAGTCAGGATGCTTTCGTCATTGACGAGGCGCGCGCTGCCGCCGCTGCTCGACAACACGACGACGTCCTTGCGCGACCAGTCGGTATTGCGGTGGGAGGCATTCGGGTCGTCGGTATAAAAGCCGGTGCCCTGCCCCGAAAATTGCGCACCGTAT